>JAUNBY010000040.1 GCA_030526935.1 Clostridia bacterium | reverse complement strand
ACAGCCGTAGGCGTGGATCCCATACAGTTCGGCGTTATGTGCGTATTGAATCTCGTCCTGGGACTTACTACGCCTCCGGTCGGCGTATGCCTGTTCGTCACCTCGGCCATAGGCAAGATATCGCTAAGCCGCGCTTCCAAGGCCGTATTGCCTTTCCTGGCGCTGAACCTCGCAGTACTTTTCATGGTCGCCTACCTTCCGCCCGTCACGCTATGGCTGGTCGAGGTGTTCTTTTAGGCGATTATATATGATTCACTATACCCCGTTAGTCGAAAGCGCGGTCGGATTATACCGGCCGCGCAAAATATTTGTAAAACGGTTAAACTGACCCATTCACGCTGTGATTTCGAGAGACGACGCGGCTTGTCCGACAGATCGTACCGCTCAATAGTTTCGCAAGCGCAACGCGCATACGGCTATACCCGACGGTTGCGATTGCGTTGAACGGATGATTCTGTATCACAAACCAATTCGCGCAAGGATTCCGGGAAAACGATGTAACCTGCCGTAAAAACCACGAGTCGAGCGTCACATTGCCTTTAGACGGTGCTTTCCAGGTATTCGTCGATATCGCGCGAAAGATCCATCTGATCTTTGGGGCTTAATATGGCATAGCCTTCGTCGGTAACGCGAACACATATGGGCGGCATGAAAAAGCACAGGTAAAGAGCAAATAGCATAAGCACAAACGCCGCGTACAGCGCCACTGACACCGCGCCGGGCAAATGCTTTACTCGAAGGCCCGGGTAGCTTACGGGATCGAGCATCGTGAAGCTTACATCGCCGATAGTAAGGGTTTCTCCGGGAAAAGCGAGAATGGGCGTGGAAACCCCGTCCGAAAAGGACAAAATATCATATACTGGATCGGCGTACTCGCCGGACGTGGAGGTAATGAGCGTGACGTTGCCGTCCGCGTCTGATATATATCCGGGATACAAAGCCCGGTAAAACATGCCGTTTACTCCGTCGAGTGTTAAAAAACACTGCTCGGTTATAGTCAATTCCTCGCTTATGCCGTTAAGCGCGTTTGTTATACGGACGCTTCCCGCCGTACCGTAGGTTTGCTGATAGACCTTGTAATCGCCAAAACGCATCGGTTCGTTTACGCGTATGCTGCCTTCACGAACGCTCGAACCGTCCCGCGAGGTCATTTGAAGAACGCTGGTATAATCGAGATTGCCCGCTTCATCCTCTATTCGAAAGGAAATGACCTCGAGATTTGTTCCGTCTTCCAGAGTAAGCGTATTCCCGGGCATTACGGTATAGTCCTGCACATCGGCGAGGTACGCGACCGCCGCGCCTGATATAAGCACCAAAAGCAGCGACAGATGCGTCAAATATGAACCATAGAAGCCCCACAGGTGCTTTGAATATACCTGACCGTCCGAATCGCGCTCGTGAAAATGGCGGGACTTCAAGTACGGGCGCAATTTTTTGGCGCAATCCGCGCCATATGTCTTTTGAATTTCAGCCACGGATGCCTTCGCCAATAGAGCCCGGCCGGCATTGCGAATCCGCGCCAGACGCACGAGCGAGCAAAGCGCCAGATTCAATGACAGAACCGCCATCAGCGCGATAAAATAAGGCGTCGAAAACACATGGTCGAGTCCGAGCGCGAGTATAATGTCAGCGCCGTTGCCCGAGTAGTTGTTCACATATACGGATCTTTGCGCGCCCTGGGGGATAAGGGATCCGGCAAGCGAAAACGCGAGTATCAGAATCAACAGCGCCATGCCAAATCCCATTGAACGAAAGAATGAAAGGAATTTTTTCAAAGCTTCTTCTCCTGTATATAAATCGGCAGAAAAGAAGCCTTCTCTGCCGTCGTTTGTGTCAATATATGGCGTGACGCCAAAAGACGTCACGCCACCGTTTATACCTTAAAAAGCGCCAGCGCTTCGTCTATCAGCGCCTCTGCCTTGTCCAGGCAGGAATCGGTCAGCTTTGAATTGTGAGCGCCCTCGCTGTTCTCGACAAATACAAAATCCCAATACCATTGGCCTTTGCGGTTGAGCGCGCGTATGGCCTCGAGTTCGTCCTCGGTATAGTTGCCGGAGGAAACCGCGTCGGCCAGTTGATTCGTGAGGGTTACCAGCTTGTTTCCGATGGAGATGGTGCGCTCCTCGGCGTGTTCCTGAATGCCCTTGACGAATCCTTCAAGATCGGTGTGACAGGCGGAGCAGGTCTGCTGTATTTCCTCGTTGTCGAGGGGGCTTGTCCAGTAGTGGTTGACATATGATTCACCCGCGTCGTTTACGGATGTGCCCATATGACAGTCGGCGCAGGTGAAGGTTCCCGCGTGTACTCCGCCCTCGCCCAAATACGTCTCAAATTCGGGGTGCTGCACCTTGAGCTGCTTTACGCCGGTGCGGGGATTGGTGTAATCCGAGAAGTTCATCTCCTCGAAATACGCGTACATATCGTCGGGATTCATAACGGAAAGAGAAGTGTAGGGAAGAGTCGTGGCTTTTGTATCGGGATCGAAGTAGTATTCGACGTGACACTGAGCACAGGCTGTCAATCCTCCGGGTACGCTGTCAAAATCCGCCCCAAGCGCGTCTGAAAGGTAGGTGTGGGTGACGGTGACGCCCTGCGAGTCGTTAGCGTGACAATTGTAGCAGCTGATGCTTTCGTTTACACGCGCCAGCATGTCCTCAAAGGGTATGGTATAGGCGCTCACGCCCTCGTTATTTACCGCGGCGGTAAAATCGGGGGTCTTACAGGTGAAGCAGTTGGCCAGAGCGTGCGGACGCCCCGTGGCGGTCACGTCCTCAATGGTATAGTAGTGCCCGCGAGCGCTGCCGTAATACGCGTTGAAGGCCATTCCCTCATAGATGGTGGCGATCATCGGATATTCCTCAACGTGGTCTATTACCTCGGAATTCTCGGCGTTTTTCAAATAAGACGCGTAGATATCCGGGTACAGTTCGGCCCATTGGGTCGCGGGTACGACGCTTACGCCCGTACCGGTCTGTACGACCTTGGCAGGTTCGGCGCAGGCGGCGGCGCATAAGAGCATAATCACGATTAAAATGATAAGCGGCTTCTTCATTACGATACCTCCTCTTTTTATTTGCGGCAATAAACAACGGGATAAAGCGAAGGAAGGCGAGTCTTTGCTTGCCGCCGCAGAGATTCGCTGCACAATGACAGTATACCATATTATACGAGAATGTCAATATTTTATCAAGCATATAAGTAAAAAAGTATGCAAGCCCAAAAGTATGCAATGGCGTAATTATGGGGGCTAAGCAAACAAAAGCCGCCCCCACAACATCACACCTTCCATCAAAGTCTCACTCAAAACCGCGAAATGACCTCCCGGTTGAGCCTGCGTATGATTTCAACGGCGAGTTTGACGGCGTTTTTTAAATCCTCATGGGAGGCTATGCCATAATGACTGTGTATATAACGAACGGGCAGACCTATGACTATAACGGGAACGCCCATGTTTGAAAGGTGTATCGCCCGGCCGTTTGTCGATCCGCCGGAGCGAACCGATTCCTGGCAGGGGATTTCCAGTTCCGAGGCGAGGTCGAGGGCAAAGCGCTGAAAGCGCGGGTTGGTTATCATGCCCGCGTCTATATGACGAAGCATGGGGCCTTTGCGTATAGCCGTCTGAATTTCATAAGGCTGTACCACGGTGTCATCAGCCGGGCAGCCCTCGAACACGATGGCGATATCGGGCTTGACGGCATTGGCGGTAACCGTCGCCCCGCGCGTCCCCATTTCCTCCTGAGCCGCCATCGCGCCTACGACGTCTACGCTAAGACTTTGGCCTTCGAGGGCGTCGAGCGTAGCGAGCATGGCCGCACAGCCGAGCCTGCAGTCAAACGCCTTGCCGATCATCAAATCGTGCTTTTCGTCATACTGAAACTCGACGTCGGGAACGACAGGCTCGGCTATCCTTACGCCAAATTCTTCCCGCGCCTGAATGTCAGAGCTTGCGCCAATGTCTATAGACATTTGAGGCACTTCCGGCATCTGCCTGCGCTCGGCCTCCGTCATAAAGTGCGGGGGCTTGGCTGTGGTGACGCCCGGAATATAGCTTGAATCCTTCGTCCTTACGCGCACTTTGTGCGCGGGTATATTGCTGGCCACCCATCCTCCGAGGGGTATGAACTTCAGCGTTCCGTCCGGGCGAATGGCCTGAACCATGAAGCCCACCTCGTCGGAATGCGCGTCGAGCTGTACTACCGGGTTACATCCGGTATTGTCGCGCCTTCTCATATAGAGATTTCTGAGGCTGTCCTCTTTTATATCAAGGCTCGCGGGCGCATGGCGGCGAGCGACAGCCAATACCTCGTCCTCAAAGCCGGGGGCGCCGTTGGCGTTTGAAAACTCCCTTATTACTTCAATGGTGTTCATATATCCTCCTGAATACCGAGCTTAGCCTTTTTGAATTCCCCTATGAAGTCAACGATATAGTCGGCAGTGGCTTTGAGCATTTCCCGTCCCCATTCCTCCGTGGCGGTAGAAGGGTGATCCGGGCCTATCCATCCGCTGTCGGTTATGGTATTTGTAACTCGAGGGATGTTTATAGTCACGCCCTTATAGACGCTGGACAAAAAGCCCGTCGTTTCGATATTTGGCGTGAGGTGCTTAAATTTAAGCGGTCCTCCGAATTCGCTTTTATCTACAAGAGAGGGGTCTATCCCCATTATGGCCGCCGTTTCCTCGCCGCCGCCGTGACCGCCTTTCCACGCGGGGTTCATGTCCCACGCCATAAGCCACCAGTTCAATTCTGCCAGCAGCGCGCCGCGCCTTTGCAGATCAAAGCCTATCTGGTCTATCGTGCGGCAATTCCCGCCGTGGCCGTTAAGTATCACAAAGTGTCGTGCGCCATGGCGGTACAATTCGTCGGTTATCTGCTTGAGAAGCCGGTAGAGCAGGTCAATTCCAAGGTTTATCGTCCCCGGATACTCCTTTAAGCTGTCGCAAGCGCCATATGGAATCGTCGGCGCGATGAGTATATCGCTTTTTTCGTCAATGGTTTTGAGCAGATGATCCGGCACGAGGGTATCCGTGCCCAACGGCAGGTGTCTGCCATGGCATTCGATGCTTCCGACGCTTAGCAGCACCGCGTCGTTTTTCTTGAAATACGCCTCGACCTGAGGCCATGTCATATGGCTTAAAAACATCCCGATGTCCTCCGATTTTAATTATATTATTCGCGCTGAGATGTTATCATTTTCGCGTTCAAGGCAAGGAGAGCCTCGGAGCCGTTCGCTCCAAAGCCCTCCTCATTATTTGTGACGGGTTTATTATTCGGCGACGGTTACGCCTTCGAGCTTATGGTATCCGGCGGGTTCGAGGACGAAGTTCTCGACGTTTTTATTGGCGCCGGCGTTGATGGTGGAGTAGAATATCGGGGCGTTGGGGGATACGTCCTGCAGAATCTTTTCAAGCTCGGCGTAAGCTTCCTTTCGGGTAGCCTCGTCGGTGGAATTGCGCCCTAGCTCTATGAGCCTGTCGGCTTCGGGATCCTGGATGAAGCTGCGGTTGCCGGGAGCGCCGGTCTGGGTGGAGTGGATAAGCGGATAGTAGGTATAGTCGGCGTCGGCGGTCGAAGTCGTCCAGCCGAAGTAAGCCATGTCATGCTCGCCGGAAGAGCATCTCTCGATGAAGCTGCCGAATTCCATTATCTCCACCTGGCAGTCTATGCCTATGTCGAGAAGCATGCCCGCGACCGCCTGGCAGCACTCTATGCGGCTCTGGTTGTCGTTGACCCACAGCGTGCAGCTGAACCCGTCCGCGTATCCGGCTTCGGCCAGAAGCTCGCGAGCCTTGTCGGGGTTGTACTCGTAAGGCTCGTCGCCCGCGTAGCCGAATACCGCGGGGGCGATGAGGTCGGCGGCGGGTTCGCCCGCGCCGTACATTATGGCGTCGATGATGGCGGGAGCGTCAATGGCGTAACGTATGGCCTGGCGGACTTCCACTTTATCAAAGGGCGCCTTTCTCATGTTCATAGAGATGTACCAGCAGCTCAGACCCGCCTCCTCGTAGAGCACGAGATCTTCGGATTCCTGAACGCGAATGGCGTCGTTGGCCTGAATGTCGGTAGCCAGGTCGATTTCTCCGGTCTCAAGCGCTATGGTGCGCTGCGCGGCTTCGGGGACAACCTTCATGACGAGGTTTTTGGTGAGCGGCTCGCCGGCATAATAATCGGCGAAGGCTTCGAGCTTCACGGAATCGCCCTGACGCCACTCGACGAATTTGTAGGGGCCGGAACCCATGGGGTTGAGGGTGAAATATTCCTCGTCGGCCTCGACAAAAGCCTTTGACACTATGGCCGCGGAGGGGTGAGCCAGGTTGCGCAGAGCCGCGGCGTAGGGGTTGGCGGTGCGCACTATGACGGTGTATTCGTCAACAAGCTCAACTTCGCTTATGAAGTTGACTATGTAGCTGACGGCGGTGGAAGCTATGGCGCGGTCGAGCGAGAACTTCACGTCCTCGGCGGTAAGGTCGCTTCCGTCGTGGAACTTTATGCCCTTGCGGATATTGAACTGAATTTCGGTGTCGGACAGGTATTCCCAGGACTCGGCTATCTGGCCTTCAATATCGCCGTCGGCGTTGGTGGTAAGCAGAGTGTCGAATATCTGGTTGGTAACCATAATGGCGGGGGTTTCCTTGCCTATGTGGGGATCCATACTCGTGACGTCGGCGCCCTGCGCCCAGGTCAGGGTATCCTTTACGGCGAAGGCGGGAACCATTACGCCCACACACAGCGCGCAGATGAGAATCAGGCTTACGAGCTTTTTCATGATAGAACCTCCCTGTTTACAAATATTTCGAGCGGCGATTGCCGCGCGATTACGAATTGACTGCCGCAGCGCCCGCAAGAGTGCACGCGACAAAGTGACCCTCGGAAGCTTCGATGAGCGGTATATCTCCCGCTTCGCACCCCGCGTGCGCGTGGGGGCAGCGTTTGGCGAAGCGGCAGCCCTGCCCGGGATTGATAGGCGATGATATCTCGCCGTTGAGGAGTATGCGATCGACCTTGTAATCGGGGTCCGGCACGGGTATAGCCGACAAAAGCGCCTTCGTATATGGATGAAGCGGGCTTTCGAATATGCGCCGCGCGGGGGCCTTCTCGACCATCTGTCCTAAGTACATGACCGCTATGTCGTCGGATATATGCCTGACGACGGACATGTCGTGCGTTATGAACATGTAGGTCAGCCCCAATTCCCTTTGAAGATCCTGCATGAGGTTTAATATCTGCGCCTGTATGGAAACGTCCAGCGCGCTTACCGGCTCATCGCAGACGATGAACTGGGGTTTGAGTACCAGGGCGCGCGCTATTCCTATACGCTGCCTTCGTCCGCCGTCCAGTTCGTGCGGGAAGCTGTTTACCAGCCTCTCGGCGAGACCCACGAGCGACATGATGTCGAGCACCTGCTTCTCCAGAGCCTTTTTATCCTTGCGCGAGAATATTTTTTGTATCAAAAGCGGCTCGGCAATGGTTTCGAAGACCGTCATGCGCGGGTTGAGCGAGGCGAAGGGATCCTGGAATACTATCTGCATCTTCCGGCGCAGTTCCTTAAGCCTCTGCTGAGAAAACCCAAGTATATTCTCGCCCTCAAACCATACTTCGCCGGATGTCGGCTCGTTAAGGCGAAGTATGGCGCGCCCAAGCGTCGATTTTCCGCAGCCGGACTCTCCAACCACTCCAAGAGTCTTGCGTTTGTCGATGGTGAAGCTCACGTCGTCCACGGCGTGAAGAAGTCCCGCGGGGGTGTTAAAATACTTCTTCAGATGGCTGACTTTTAACAGCTGTTCCATTATCTGACCTCCCCGGCGAGCCTGCACCGGACTGTGTGCTCCCCGCCGACGTTTATTAACTCTGGCGAGGCTTCGTCGCACATCTCACAGGCGTGTGAACACCTTGGCGCGAATTTGCAGCCCTTTGGAAGATTTGTCGGATCGGGCATCAGCCCCTTTATGGGGCTTAACCTGTCCACATTGCTGGTAAGCGTGGGTATGGAGCCGAAAAGCCCTACGGTATAAGGATGACGCGGATCCTTGAACACGTCCCGGAGCGTTCCGTATTCCACTACCTCTCCCGCGTAGAGAATAGCTACGTAGTCGCAGTTCTGAGCCACCACTCCAAGGTCGTGCGTTATGAGCATTATTGAGGTATTCAGCTTCTTTTTAAGCCCCTGTATCATGTCGAGTACCTGCGCCTGAATGGTCACGTCCAAAGCCGTCGTAGGCTCGTCCGCTATGAGAAGTTCGGGCTTGCAGGCTAGCGCTATGGCGATTATAACGCGCTGCTTCATGCCGCCTGAAAACTGATGAGGATACTCACCGGCGCGAATCGCGGAAATGCCTACCATCTCGAGCATCTCGAGCGCCTGAGCATACGCCTCATGGCGGTGCATACCGGGATTATGAGCCTTTATTACCTCCATGATCTGTTCGCCCACAGGCATTACGGGGTTGAGGCTTGTCATGGGATCCTGAAATATCATGGATATTTTGCGGCCGCGAACTTTCAGCATATCGCGTTCGGAGAGGCTTAAGAGGTTTTGCCCCTCGAAGAGTATCTCTCCGGAAACAATGCGTCCGGGAGGGGAGAGTATAAGGCGCAATATTCCCTTGGCGAGCGTCGTCTTGCCCGCGCCGGTCTCGCCAACGACGCCCAGAGTCTCACCCTTGCGAAGCTTTACAGATACTCCGTTGAGCGCCTCGACTATGCCGTCGTCGGTCTCGTACCTTATATACAGATCCTTTACGTTGAGAAGCGTTTCCATCGGATCCTCCTAATTCTTAAGCTTGGGATCGAGCGCGTCGCGAAGGCCGTCGCCGACCAGATTGAGTGCCAAAATGGTCAGCATTATCCCAAGGCCGGGTATAATCGTTATGTGCCACGCGTCGCGGATGTAGGTACGCGCGTTAGAGAGCATGGAACCCCATTCGGGCGTGGGCGGCTGTATGCCCAGACCCAGAAACGACAGTCCCGCTATTGACAATATGGCTCCCGCGACGCCGAGCGTCGCCTGAACGATGAGCGGAGCCATGGCGTTTGGCAATATATATTTCGTTATAAGCCTAAAATTGCTCGCGCCCACCGCCCGCGCGGCTTCAATAAACTCCTGATCTTTGACGGTGAGGACGCTTGCCCTGACGGTTCTGGCGAACGTGGGAATATAGCTTATGGAAATCGCTATAAGCACGTTTACCAGTCCCGGACCAAGAGCCGCGACTATGGCTGTAGCTAACAGCATCGACGGAATAGCCAGCAGCACGTCCATAAAACGCATCAGGGCGTTATCGGAAATCCCCCCGTAGAAACCGGCTATGGCGCCTATGGTGCAGCCGACTATCGTGGATATGATTATCGCCGCCGCGCCCATGAAGAGCGAGTATCGGATTCCCCAGAGCATTCTGAGGAACATGTCGCGGCCGAATTCGTCAAGGCCGAATATATGCTCCCAACTTGGTTCATCGAGCTTTCCGCGAAGGTTTTGCTTTATGACCTTCGTGCGGTAAAAGTTTTCGCCGTCGGCTATGTCCACTATTATGGTTCCGACCGCTATGAGCGCCAACAGGATTATAAACAGAGCGCTTATAATCGCAAGCTTGTTCTTTTTAAATCTGCGCCAGGCGTCCTGCCATAGAGTACGGCGCTTGCGGCCTGGCTGAGGTGTTGAAATCGCTGTCAAGTATCACACCGCCCGTTTATATATTTGATGTACTGCGATTATGCGGACTTGAGCGCGGACTTTCCGCTTTTTATGCCGCGTTGATACTGGATTTTAATGCGCGGATCGACATAGGCGTATACTATATCGACTATCAGGTTGACAAGTGAGAACATGACCGCCAGAAATATAACCGAGCCGAGCACCAGCGGCACGTCCTTGGACTTTATGGATTCGACCATGAGCCTTCCAAGACCCGGCCACGAGAACACCGTCTCGGTCAGCATCGCGCCTCCGAGCAGGGTTCCGAATTGCAGTCCAACGGCTGTGATAATGGGAATCAAAGCGTTTTTCAGCATGTGCTTTCTTATGACTACGCCTTCGGACAAACCCTTTGAGCGGGCGGTACTTATATAGTCCTGGCGTATGACTTCCAGCATCGACGAGCGGGTCATCCTGACAATGGTCGCGGCGGAACCGGTTCCCAAGGTCAGCGCGGGAAGCACGAGGCTTCTCAGAAGCGGCACAAAGCCTTCGCCCATGCCCTGAGAGGGCAGCCATCCAAGGTTGAGGGCGAATATTATGACCACGACCAGGCCAAACCAGAAATTGGGCATCGCGACGCCTATGAGCGAAAGCACCGTCGCCGAATAATCCAGAGCGGTATATTGGCGCGTGGCTGATATGATACCCGTGGGTATTCCTATCAAAAGAGCCACGAGTATTCCCGCGACGGCAAGTACGCACGTAGCAGGGAAGCGGTCGAGCACCGTCGACATCACGTCTATTTTATTCCTGTAGCTGACCCCAAGGTCGCCTCTGAGGGCATTGGCAAGGAAATTAAAATACCTGACGATTATGGGGTCGTTCAGTCCCAATTCCTCGCGCATTTGAGCCAGAGCTTCCGCCGTAGCTCCGTCGCCGAGTATTATCGCCGCCGGATCGCCCGGGGTAAGCGCCAAAATAAAGAACACTATAAATGTAACGCCAAGCAGAACCGGTATCATCAAAAGCAGCCGTTTTAGTATATAGCGGGCCAATTCCGACTCCCTCCACTCTCGCCGCGCCCGGCGCGACATCATTAGCAAATATTATACATTCGAATGAATGCCGTGTCAATCCGCTTTCTATATTTATCTGATTATATGTTTAGAAAGGCAGGGAAGACGACCGACTGCACTCCTGCCAAGGAGATTTCGCGGGTTGATTCGGCTTAAATTCCAAAGAGCAAACAGAATATACGCCTCCAAACGCGATCATTTCTTATTCGAAGCCAGCACTTCATTCAGCCTTTCTATCGAGGACATTCTCGGAAGAGCCAGTATCGTGCCACAATGACCGTCGCCGGGCAGGGAGAAATCGCATCTCGCGTAAAGAGTGTCGCAGTCCGTCTCCAGAAACTTCATCGCCTGATCCGCTAGGAGAGTCTCGAGAGTGTCTACCTGAGACGACAGAATACCGGCGCGTATATACATATCGATGTAGTCTGAAATCGCGGTTACGAAGGAACCGCAACATATGCCGGCGATTTCCAGAAGGGTTTTTCTCGCGCGAGGGGATAAGTCGGGCAATTCATCGGGAATATTCAGGCATTTAAGCAGCCAGCCGGCCAGAGAGGGCTGCATAATAAGCGTGAATTCCCCCTCGAAGTCGCCGTCCATGTGCATAGCCGCGCATATATGCGAACCCGTCATACTGCTAAGGCGCGCGTACACGTCGGCAAAGCCTATCATCTCGAGATCCCGTACGGTTATCTCGTGCTTCCCTTCCGTCAGAATTGACAACACCCCAAGCGCTTCATCAAAGGCTTTTACGCCTATCCGTTTAAGCCTGTCGCCAATGCGGTTGCTATCGTAACTGCCGGTCATATACCTCACGCTTTCCTGTTCATCCTGGTCGTTTCTCAAGACAATGACAGTATATAATAATTATACCCGTCGGTCAAGCTTTTGAATTATTAATTCCCGACGGAATTGCGGAAATGCGATTGACAAGCATGCTTATTATATATAATATTATAATAAAGCAGAACTTATCGTCGAAAGGATTGCGCGCATGATTTATAAAAAGGTAAAGTTGACTGGAGAGAAGATATTGGAACTCTGGAGCGGTTGCCGGAAACTTGGCTGTGGCCGGCGCTGTGTATATGGTGAAAATCAGATATACAATACAAATATAGCTCCGTACAGGCGCCCGTGATGATTGGAATAGGGATAGATCTGTGCGACGTCGCGAGAATTGAAAAGGCGATAAGAGACGATCACTTTTTGCGCCGCGTATTCACGCAGGCAGAGCGGGAATATATAGCGCTGCGCGGGGCGCAATCCGCCGCCGGGATATTCGCGGCCAAGGAAGCCGCGGTCAAGGCGCTCGGCACCGGCTTCGACGGCTTTTTTACCGACAGCGTGGAAATAACGCGCGACGAACATGGCTGCCCCGTGTGCGTGTTTGCCGGGCGTGCGCGGGAGATTTTTGAAAAGATGGGCGCAAGAAGCGTACTCGTGTCCATAACCCACTCTCAGGGCATGGCGGCTGCGGTCGCGGTCATAGAGTAACCATAAGGCGAATCCGCGGCAAAACATCGTTTAGTCATTTGAAGAAGTTGTTCTTAAATTGGGAACTTTTTATACGGCGGCGGCGTCAAATCGTAAAAGAAAGGGGGTAACCGTTTTGCGCAAAAGATGTCTCACGCTGGCCGCGCTCGTCGTGGCGCTGACGCTTTTAGCCGGGGCGTCCTGCGCCGAATCGGTTTTAGCCTCCGCGAAAACGACGCTTGACGGGTCGTCGAAAAATAAAATCAGTAACATCACAATCGCCATCGACGCGATAGACGGAACCGCATTGTGCGACGGCGACAGGTTTTCGTTTAACGAAATAGTAGGCCCGCGCACATCGTCATACGGTTACAAATCCGCACTGAACGGACGTGGAGTTAAGGTCATAGGCGGGGGAGTGGCTCAGGTTGCGACGACTATATATCTGGCGCTTAAGAAGCTCGACGGCATAGAGTATATCGAGCGCAACACATATACGAATTTTAAGGACAATTACGTTTCGTCAAAAAAGAACGCCATAATGGTGGACTACAAGGCTGGGCAGGATTTCTGCTTCGACAACCTCACGGGACAGGATATGCGAATAGACGTCTGGATCGGAAACAACAACGTGAATTGCGCGCTCGTCGCTCTCGACTACGGGACTTCCGCCTCCGACGGCATCGTCACGATGTACGTACCCGACGATCAGCTCGATAATGTAAGCCTCGCCTGCGACAGCATCTACGATACATCGCTTGAATACGGCAATATATTTTCATTTAACGATACGGTAGGCCCCAGAAACGCCCGATGCGGGTATGTTAAAGCGGTCAACGGCAGGGGAGCGACCGTCGCGGGAGGCGGCGTGGATATGGTGGCAAGCGCTATTTACATGGCCGTAAAGGATATGAATTATGTGAGCGTCCTCGACAGGACTACCTACAGGGGATTCAGTCAGTCTTATGTATCCGATACCTCCGACGCGATATATACCGACTATGGCGATGGCGTCGACTTCAGCTTCGCCTACTCCGGTTATGGAATTCTTTCGATATACACCTACGTCGTGGGAAATACGCTTTATTGCGAGGTTATAGAGTTTTAGTCACGAAGAAGCGGTAATTCAAACGGACGGTCGCGAGGCCGTCCGTTTTTATGGGTGTGTCGGGCTGACAATCCAGCCGGTGATAGTACGGCCGCGAGTGTTTATCGACAAGCGCAGTTAGCAGCCGTTGGAGGCAACGCAGGGAGAATAAGCGGCGGGGATCATACAATGATACCCGCCGTGTGAAATTTCGCGCGTGACGCGCCGGTTGCAACCGGAAGCGTTCACCGCCTGTTATAAACAGCTTTGCTGCTTCTCAATCCGGAGGTTAATCAAAGCTGTCAGCGATGGTATCGATGAAAGCGTTAATGGAAGCCTCCAATTCAGCGACGCGCGAGTTTATTTCATCGAGACGCGTTGTGTCGGCTGGATCCAGTCCTTCTCTTTCAAATTTAAGATTCTCGAGTTCCTCGTTGGCGGCGCGAAGGTCTTTTACTGTGGCGCCTATGGATTCAAGCTCGTTGACGCGTCTTGTAAGCTCGTCCATCTGCTCCTTTGAGGCGTTCGCCGCCTCAAGCTCCTGTTTGGATGATTCCAAAGCATCATTGAGAGCGGAAATCTGAGACTCATATTGCTCGGCCTTTTCGGATGCCGTTTTTATATCGGCCTCGAGTGATTCCTTCTCAACTTTATGATCGTCGGAGAGCTTTTTGATCTGCGCGTTGAGATTGTCCACATCGCTCTGCGCTGATGATATTGCGGCTTCGACCTGTGCCTTTGTTTCGGCGTCCTTTTGAGCCAGGGCATCATTGTACTGATTCTGAGCCTCTTGAGCGTCTTTTTGCAGCTGCGCGATCGTGGCGTTAAGCGCGCTCTCTT
>JAUNBY010000452.1 GCA_030526935.1 Clostridia bacterium | reverse complement strand
CGACGAAGGAGACCTTCTCGGGATACGCGCAATCGGTATCGCAGAACACCACGATTCCTTCATACCCGCTTGACTCGATGACGCCGATGACCGCGTCGCCGTCCAGAGGAGCGATGATTATGGCTTCGGGATTGCCTGCCAGTTGGGTCTCAAGCTGAGCGACCTGCTCGGCAATCTCGGTCTCGGCAGCCGCGCCCTGAACGTCGATCACCACGCCCAGTTCCTCAGCGGCGGCGTCGCAGCCGGACTTGACGCTTTGCCAGTATTCGCTGGACAGCGTTTTGAGATTGATCGCGATGTCAGCCGACGCCGGTACGCAAAGTGCGAGCGCGAGGAGCAACGCGATGGTCAGGGTTAACAGTTTTTTCATAGTCATACCTCCCAATATATTTATTGCGCAAAACAAGCGCAAATCAAGCCAAAATTGACCGCTTGAGATAACCTTTAAGCTAATGTAATTATAGCACGCCTTACAAACTATGTCAATCGAAAGCGAAGAAGTTCTTCATTTTTGGTTAGAACAAAGGCACAAAGGTATAGCAAAATATCTTCCGCGTTTTGTTGACTAAGATGTGGATATCGGCTATAATAATAGCATCAAGAATTTCTGCCGAAACTTGAAATGGTGGTGCGCTATGAAATACATCAAAAGGCACATGGAAGATCAGGTAATCTCTTTGAGCAAAAGCTGGCCGGCGATATTGCTGACAGGACCCAGGCAGGCGGGTAAAACGACAATGCTCAGAGAACTTGCCGCTCGTGAAGGCATAGGGCGCGAATATGTCTCCCTCGATGATTTGAACATGCGTCAGATGGCCAGGAGCGACCCCAAAATGTTCCTGCAGCTTCATAAGCCTCCGGTGCTAATCGACGAGGTTCAGTACGCGCCAGAGTTGTTTACCTATATTAAAATTCATGTGGACGGGCGACGCAATCCCGGCGACTTCTGGCTCACCGGTTCGCAGGTTTTCCGGCTGATGCGGGGCGTACAGGAATCTCTGGCCGGGCGTGTGGCGCTTTTGCATATGTCGCCGCTCTCCCAACGGGAAATCATAGGCGCGGAGTGCGTGCCTTTCAGCACCGATTTTGAAACGCTGGTTGAGCAGAGCAAGAAGCTTCATCCGGTGACAACGCCGGAGATGTTCACGCGGTTGTGGAACGGCTGTATGCCCGGGCTTGTCAGCGGAGATTTTGAGGGCAGGGATATTTTTTATTCTTCTTACCTCTCCACATATGTAGAGCGCGACGTCCGCGACCTCTCCGGCACGGTGGACGCGTTGAAATTCATTCGCTTCATCACCGCAGTGGCGGCGCGGGCATCTCAGTTGGTCAACTATAAAGCAATTGCCGACGATGCGGACATTGACCAGATAACCTGCAAAAACTGGCTGGGCATTCTGGAGGCGCTTGGCATTGTGTTCCTGCTTCATCCCTGCTCCAATAACGTGCTCAAGCGCACGATCAAGACGCCTAAGCTGTATTTCTACGACACCGGACTTGTCTGCTACCTGACCCGCTGGTCGTCGCCGGAGGTGGCCGAGAACGGAGCCATGAGCGGCGCGATGCTGGAAAACTTCGCCGTGAGCGAGATCATGAAGAGCTATCAGAATGCGGGTAAAGAGCCATATATCCACTACTACCGCGACAGGGACGCCAAAGAAATCGATGTCATCCTGGAAGGTGATGGTAAACTCTGTCCACTGGAAATTAAAAAGACTGCCATGCCTGATAAACGGCTTGTTCGCACGTTTGCCGTAATCAATAAGTCCCCGCTTCAACTTGGCACTGGCGCAGTGTTATGCATGGCGGATCGCTTAAGCGCATTCGACAAGGACAATTTGATAGTGCCGATTTGGATGATATAGGACAATCTATCCCGGGAGAATAAGGCAATGAGAGAATTCAACTACTCAAAAATCAGAGAACAAAAATGGGATTCTGATATCCTGGGGTTTATAGCGGCCATATATAAGGAAGCCGGTAAACAGGAACAATACCTGAAGCGGCGTCCGGAAGAGATGGAAAAGCTCGTGAAAATCGCAAAAGTGCAAAGCACGCAGGCGCCTAACGCAATAGAGGGCATCGTCACTACCAACGCGCGTATCAAACAGTTAGTGGAAGAAAAAACTACGCCCAGGAACCGTGATGAACAGGAAATTATCGGATATCGCGATGTTCTGGGCGTCATTCACGAGAGTTTTGACGTTATACCGATTTGCAGAAACTATATCTTACAGCTGCATAAAATAACGAGAAGGCACAGGAAAATCAACCCGCTACATCCGGTTGAAATAATAACCGTTTCAATGACATATACCTGCTTACGCCATCGTCAGGGATTCAGATATCGCCGTCTCATCCCTCCAAACCGGTCGAATTCGACGGGTTTTACTCGTGAATTTCCCAATAGCCGTAGCGCTTTCCGCCTTTGCGTTC
>JAUNBY010000451.1 GCA_030526935.1 Clostridia bacterium | reverse complement strand
GAATGCCGCTGGCTCGATTTGGAAAGCAACTGACGAAAATAAGAGGATTTGCCATCTTGTCCCCGCCATGCTCGAAGCCGCGGCGGGGACTGAAAAACCGCTAAGCCGTCCTCTTATTTAAGAAAGTCGCTCTGATGCCGCAATTGTTAAATAGACAGCACCAAATTATTCGCGAAATCTAAAACCGGAAATAGATAAACGGGTTATATGCGCCAGAAGCCAGATACAGCATACACAGAATCAGTACTGCGGGGGTTAAGAGGGCTTTACAGACGGTTTTCGCGCTGTGAGACAGTCGCTCAAACATGCATAATGGCAACGGCGTGGCGGCAATTAACCCTGTGGCGACGGCCGTCAGAGCCAGAGGCGTCGCGCGGGTAAGCATGCCTGGATTGCCCGATGCCATCGCCATTAGGAAAGATGCCGCGTGAGGGAGGCTGTCGGCGCGGAACAGCACCCAGCCGACTAGGACAACAGCCGCCGTATACATCCAGTTGAACGCCTTTTTCAGCATGCAATCCGTCGCGCTGCCCCCGGTGAAAAGCGCCTCTATCGCGCGCGCAACCGCGTAATACAATCCCCATGCTATAAACGTCCAACCAGCGCCATGCCAAAGCCCCGTAGCCAGAAAGACGCACAGGAGATTAAGCGCCTGTCGCGCCTTGCCTTTGCGATTTCCTCCCAACGGGAAGTATAAATAATCCCTGAACCAACTCGACAGCGATATATGCCAGCGGTTCCAGAATTCCCGTATTGATCGCGCTATATAGGGATAGCGAAAGTTTTCGGGATACGAAAAGCCGAACATCGCGCCCAAGCCTATGGCCATGTCCGAATAGCCGGAAAAATCAAAGTATATCTGAAGGGAATAGGCAATAACTCCCAGCCACGCGCCGGGCATAGAGGGCGCGACCACGGAAAACGCCTCGTCGGCAAGCGGCGCCACGGCGTTTGCGATAAGCACTTTCTTAGCCAGGCCGACGGTAAAACGGCTCAACCCTGAGAATACACCGGATATGTTTTCGCGGCGCTCGTCTATTTGCCGCTCTACGTCCCTGTAGCGCAATATTGGCCCGGCTATCAATTGAGGAAAAAGGCTCACATACAGGGCAAGCTTCGGCCAACTGCGCTGATGGGGCGTATCGCCGCGATAAACGTCTATCACGTATGAAAGTGCCTGAAAAGTATAAAAGGAAATGCCTATGGGAAGAACCGGCCGTATAAAGCGAATGTTTGAACCGGCGATTGTATTCACGGTCGTTATAAAGAAGCCCGCGTATTTAAAGAACATGAGAAGCCCGAGGTTGACGAAAAGAGCCGCGATAAGCACGGCGCGACGGCCTCCCGCTTGCGAAACGCTTCCCAGGGCGATCCCCGCAAGCCAGTTTACGCTTATCGAAAACAGCATAATAACGACGTAGACCGGCTCGCCCCAGGCGTAGAAAAGGAGACTGAAAATTAAAAGCCAAATGTTTCTCAATGATTTTGGAATAATATAGTATACCGCCAAAGCCGCGGGCAGCGCGCAGCACAGGAAGGTCATGGAGCTGAAAACCATCGTCGTTCCCCTTTTCGTACCTATATTACGCGGATTCAGGGCTTAATTATCCTCGTCGAAACCCTCGCGCAAACTTCGCAGCATTTCATAGTCGTCTTCGTCGTCATCGCCGATAGCTTCATCTTCGTCATCGGCGTATTCGCCTTCGTCGTTGTCATCGAACGCGCCCCGAAGATTTTGAAGCTCGTCATAGTCGTCTTCGTCCTCATCGAGGTACTCGTCCACGTCGTATTCTGGCAGTATGGGAGCTTCGCTGAGGTACAGGCGGATATTGCGCTGGGCGATGAGTATCACTATATCGTCGCAGGGCGCGGTCAGTTCGAAAGGGGTTTCCCAGCGAAGGCGGCTTTGTCCGTAAGCCTGGGCGAGGTAGGGGGCAACGCTTGTTCCGAATGAATCCCTGAGAAGAAGAAGCGTCCCTTCTCCGTCGCCCTGAACGGTCAAATAGCGCTCGTCATAATCCGCCTGCGGAAGCTGTCGCGCGGGCGTCAATTGCGGCGAAACGTCGCGGAGCTTTCCACGAAGGCCGATTAGCCTGGCAAGATCGCCGTCGGTATAATTCACTTGACCTGTCACTTCACACGATACTACACGCCTCGCGCCGGTAGCTTTTAAAATTTCCTCCGCGGCGATATGAGCGCCAAACTGATTCCAGTGGGTATCCGTCAAATAGTAGACCCTTTGTTCGCCTGCGGCGCGCTTCAACGGCTCGACGAGATCCACCCATGTGACTGGGAGGTCTTCGCAGATATTGCGCAATATTGCGATATTGTCGTCCTTGCCGTCGGCGACGTAGCGCCCGGGCATATCCAGGGGATATATCGTCGATTTATTGGGGGCGATCGCGATGTACAAATCAGCGCCCAGCCCGTCCGCGTACC
>JAUNBY010000450.1:1913-2447 GCA_030526935.1 Clostridia bacterium | reverse complement strand
ACCCCATTGTACCCGCATTCACAGTCGCGATCCACGGGGTGGTTGATGCTCCCATATCCAATTCCGCTTTCCTTCATGCAGCGAATAACCTTTTCGAAAGCGGATAGGTTGATGCTCGGATCTCCGTCCAGTTCCACGTATGAAATATGCCCAGCGTTCGTAAGCGCGTGATACGGCGCTTCCAGTTCAATTTTACGGAATGAGGAAATAGGAAAGTAGACCGGAATATGGAAGCTGTTCGTATAATATTCCCTGTCCGTAACACCCGGAATAGTACCATAGCGCTCCCGATCCAGCCTTACAAAGCGCCCCGAGAGGCTTTCGGCGGGCGTAGCGAGGCAGGTCACGTTCATCCCGCATCTCTTGCTGGAACGGTCGCAGAAGGTCCGTATGAGTCCCACAATAAACAATCCAAGCTCCTGCGCGGCGTCACTCTCACCGTGGTGCTCGCCGATCAAAGCCTTGAGCGCCTCCGCCAACCCGATAAAGCCGATGGACAGCGTACCGTGCTTCAGCACACCTCCGACTTGATCG
>JAUNBY010000450.1:0-1903 GCA_030526935.1 Clostridia bacterium | reverse complement strand
GCCGTGGTGATCACCAATCAACGCCTTCAATGTCTCGGCCAAGCCAATAAAACCAATCGCTAAAGTTCCGTGTTTGAGAACCTCGCCAACCTCGTCGTCAATCCCCAGCTTCTCCGAATCTTTCCACACATGCTCACCCATCAGGAATGGAAAGTTGCGCGCTTTTCGGCGACTTTGAATCTCGAATCGAGCAAAAAGCTGGTTGAGAGTCGCCTTTAGCATCCCATCCAATAAATCGCAGAACTTATTCACATTACCTTTAGCCTCGATCGCTAACCTCGGAAGGTTGATGGAAGTGAACGAGAGGTTTCCCCTTCCCGGAGAGACCTCTTCCCCGCATACGTTTCCCATAACCCTTGTGCGACAGCCCATGTACGCAACTTCTGTTTCAGGATGACCGGGTTTATAGTACTGCAAGTTATACGGCGCGTCGAGGAACGAGAAGTTTGGAAACAGCCGCTTGGCCGACGTCTCCATCGCCAGCTTAAATAAATCGTAGTTCGGGTCTTGGGGGTTGTAATTCACGCCCTCCTTTACTCTGAAAATTTGAATTGGAAATATAGGCGTTTCGCCGTTGCCCAGTCCAGCCTTTGTCGCCAGTAACAGTTGTTCTATCGCCAGCCGTCCTTCCCAGCTGGTATCCATTCCGTAGTTGATCGATGAAAAAGGAACCTGCGCTCCGGCTCTGGAATGCATCGTGTTCAGATTATGAATCAAACCTTCCATCGCCTGATAGGTGTCGCGAGTCGTTTTGCGAAGCGCGTATTCCTCTCTCCATGAGATATCCGATCTTCCCCCGAGTTCGGCCTGGAGTTGAAAGCCCTCCTTCAAATATCGATGATAGGTAATCCTTACGCCGTCGCCCATCGCGTAATCGAAATCCACGATGCTTTGCCCGCCATGCTGGTCGTTCTGGTTCGACTGGATCGCGATGGCGGCGAGAGCCGCGTATGAGCCGATGCCCTTTGGTTCTCTCAAATGTCCGTGACCGGTGTTAAACCCGCCCTTGAACAGTTTTCTCAATTCTATTTGCGTGCAGGTCGTCGTCCACGCGTAGAAGTCAAGGTCGTGAATATGAATCCATCCAGCCTCGTGAAGGCTCGCTATATACGGATCGATAATATAATCGAGGTTGTACTCCTTTGCGGTGTTCGCGCCATATTGAAGCATAGCGCCCATCGCGGTATCTCCGTTTATGTTGGCGTTATCCCTTTTCAGGTCGCTGTCTTTTGCTTGCGAGAGCGTAACATCATCGAAGATCGATTTGACCTTCGATCCAAATTCTTCGTTATACATGGTTGATTAGTCCTTCTCTACACTCTTTATGATGTTCTGGGAATGAATGAAAGCTGGGGTTAACCGCTTTTTCGAAATCTACGATATATTTAATAAACGTGTTATTGATATCTTCGATTTTACAGGAAGAATCCTCGTGGCACCACTTCTTAAACTCGTTAAAATATCTTCCTTTGTTCCCGGCCATTCTCTTAGATATGGCCATCGCCAGCCCCTTTTCCTTGTCGAATGGCTCGTCGTTGGTCTTTACGACGGTTTTTGTCCCGTCATCCCATAAAACGATCGTCGCCGGCGGATTAAAAATAACCTGTTTAATAGAAACCGCAAACGTATCTTTTCCGCTCTTCCTAATAGAATTATTGGATTCACGTTCGGTTTTCTTAGGATCGGCGTATACCATACGAATTTGCCAATTCGGTACTCTAATATAATTCTCAGGCATTTTTATATCTCCTTTGCTTATTCGCTTCCGTCGTTAATAAATACTCCTCGTAGGCCCTTATAGCGTCGTCATAAGAAAAGCACCGGCAGACGTATTTTCCCGATATACTCAAGATAAATACGCCGTCGGCGCTTTCGTCAATTCTGAATCTGTTCAATTGTATAA
>JAUNBY010000449.1:1700-2451 GCA_030526935.1 Clostridia bacterium | reverse complement strand
CCCCAGAGGGGAACGACCTCATCCGCCCGCTGCGGCGGGCACCTTCCCCAGAGGGGAAGGCTGGGGATCCTCCGCCGCTTGAAGAATACGAGCTTCCTTTTTGACAATCAGGGGCCGCCCGTTTTGCGCGGGCGGCCGGTATGGAGGGCATATCATGGCGTGGATAGAACTGCACCAGACCCGCGCGAGGCACCCGAAGACGCTGCGGCTCGCGGCGCTCATCAAAAAGGACAGGCGCTACGCCTGCGGGCTGCTGGATGACTTGTGGCTGTGGGCGCTCGACGCGGCGGACAGGGACGGAAAACTCAAGGGAGTGAGCCGGGAAGACATGGCGGTGGCGCTCGACCTGTCAGGCAAAGAGGGCACACGGGTCGTAGCCGCGCTCATAGCCTCCGGATACGTGGAAGAATCGGAAAACGGAGAAATGACAATACACGACTGGTACGACTATACCGGGAAGCTGAACGACAAGCGCAGCGTAAGGCGCGAACAGACGCGCGAGCGCCAGCGCCGGTTGAGAGCCAGAACGGAAACGGACGCCAGCGCCCAAGACGAGCGCGCCAAAGACGCGCACGGCTCGACGCGCGACAACGCGCCGGATGAAGCGACGCGTAACGCGTTACAAGGGCGTGACAACGTGAGCGATGTAACGCGCGGCGGCGACGAATGTAACGCGTTACATGAGCGTGACATAACGCTCGAAAGTAACGCATGTAACGCTCCTACCGTACCTAACCGTACCATACCGTAC
>JAUNBY010000449.1:266-1690 GCA_030526935.1 Clostridia bacterium | reverse complement strand
TCTGCAAAAGAAACAGGGTAGCAGGGAACCTGAGATGGTGACGGTGGTTAGTAATACACACGAGAAGGGCGCGAAGGGGGACGGGGAGGACGGGGTTCCATCACCGCCGCCGACGGGTCCCGGCGTCCCTGAACAGGGCGATGAGGGAGCGGGAGAAGCCGGTCTCAGGGTCGGCCTCACGGAGTATCTCGCGGGGAATTTACACCCGCTTTCGCATGGCAATTACGAGAGCCTGCGGGAGTTTATGCAGGCCGGGATAACGGCGGAGATGGTCATGTTCGCGGTTGACCAGGCGGCGGCCAAGGGCGCCAGAAACTGGGCGTATGTGCAGGCCATACTCGACAGGTGGATTGTTGCCGGAGTGAAGACGCTTGGCGACGCCAAAGCCCGCGACGACGAATTCAGGCGGCAGAAAGCGAGACAGCCGAACGGCAGGGGCGTCAGGACAGACGCGCAGTTAAAGGCCGGGTGGTTCGCCGCGAGAGCCGCCGAGCTTGAAAACGGGGAGGGATCGACGTGACGAAAGCCGAAGTCGCGAAGCTGCTGGCGGTATTGCAATACGCGTACCCGAACGGCAGGATACCCGCCGACGACACGGCGATATCGCTGTGGTACCAGATGCTGCGGGATCTGGACTGCCAGACGGTCAATACCGCCGTGATGGGCATGGTGGCGACGCTTAAATACCCGCCGTCAATCGCCGACATACGCGAGGCGGTGGCGCGGGCGATGGCCGAGGCGCGGGGCGACCTCGACGCCGGACAGGCCTGGAGGACGGTCTATAAGGCGATTGGGCGATACGGGTATTACCGGCCGGGGGAAGCCCGCGCCGCGCTGGGAGAACGCATGTGGAAGGCCATAGACATGGTCGGGGGCTGGTCGCATCTGTGCTCGACGGACGAGATCGAAATAGTGTCGGCACAGTTCGAGCGGCGGTATAAGGCCATGCAGGAACAGGAGAGATACAAAACGCTTGTGCCGCTTGAGGCGCGGGAGCGCATGAAGGAGCTTGCGGGGCGGGCGCAAAGGCAGCTGGAGGGCGCGTGATGGCTGATAACGCATTCGTCGAGGGAAGTAATTTTCTGCGAAAGGACTGGCGGCACATAGAGGTCTATCAGGCCGCCATGGGCATAGAGCGCGTGGAGGAAGCCGGGCGGGTGTACCTGAGAAGCAGAAACTGGGAATGGACGTGCAACGAGTTGGACAGGGCGCAGCGCGAATACGAGAGGCTCGGCAACGTCGAGCGCGTAAAGCGGCAAATGGCGATGAAAACGCGGGAGGAATGACGATGGAACAGACGGCGAGAGTTACGAGGATCACCGAATACGGCGACAACAGGATGCGCGAGGCAATCGCGCAGGGACTGGTCGCGGGCGAGATAAAAGGCGACGTGGAGAGGGCGCTGCGGCAGTCAGAGATCGTCA
>JAUNBY010000449.1:0-256 GCA_030526935.1 Clostridia bacterium | reverse complement strand
GCTTTATATGCGCAACGTGGAACTCGAGGCCATAAGGCGCGAGAACGCGCGGCAGCACATAGAGGCGTACAAAGCACGGCTCAACGAAAAGAGCCTGTGGCGGGATCTGAAGGGGCTGATAGTAATCGCGTCGGCGCTGGGCGCGATGCTGGCCATAGGGCTGGCGAGCGTGATAGCGGCGTGTTAGTGGTCAGTGAATAGTGAGTAGTGAGTAGCGCCCGTTCGCCTGATCACTAATCACTAGCCACTAATCAGG
>JAUNBY010000448.1 GCA_030526935.1 Clostridia bacterium | reverse complement strand
GTCACGACAATTATACAGGCACAAAAACTCTCGCCCTGTTTTTACACAGTCTGCACAGCGGCACGACGTTCGCGTCCATGGGCGGATCGTGTGAATCCTGTCATGTTGTCATGCCCGGCACGGGTGAATGGGCACTGTGGGACACCGTTAAATATCAGATTCTTTCCGGCATAATAAGCGCCGACGCAAGCGCCGGAGAATTCTCGTTCAATCAGACGACGACCATTCCCCGCGACGATTTGTTCGTAATGGACTGGCTGTACGAAGCCAACGATTATGAGCGCTATTACGCCATACAATCCGGCGACATCGAGGGCGATCCAGCGTTGTTCGACAGCTGGGAAATCGTCGTAACCGACCTCGACGGCGTATCAACCACGTATCTGTTGACGGATTTGATCGCCAATGTGCCTTCTAAAACAGCGCTTATTACCATGGAGTGCATAGTCAACCAGCCCGGCGCAGGTTTGATCAACAACTTTGAAGTGACTGGCCTTCCTATACAGGATGTGCTATCCTATGCCGGCATAGGAGATGAAGCCAAAGCGGTCTATGTACAGAATTTTGTGGAAGGCGGCCTTTATCCTACCGCAATCAACCTCGACTGGGCCGAAGATCATGATATTTTGCTTGGATATGAAATCGACGGCCAGCGTCTGCGCGTACAGGATGGCTTCCCGGTGATGCTTTGCTCCGGCGGATTGCACGCCGGCAATTTCAAAAAGCAGGTCTGGACGCTTACGGTAAGCAAAGATCAGGCTGAAATGGATCATGCGGACACCAGCGCGACCGCAAACGGACTTGTGATGAACCAGGGCGTGTTCTACACTCAGGAAGGGCAAATCATCCCCCTGGGCGAACCGTATACCTTTGAAGGCTACGCCTTTGGTTACGGGCATGAAATCGCATCGATGGAGTTTTCGCTCGACGGTGGCGTTACCTGGGCTTCGTTTGCGACTGACGGCACATCGGATCAGCAATGGGTCTACTGGTACTATACGTTCACGCCGCAGGAACCGGGTGCATATGTGCTTTATGTGCGCACGATTTCCACGGACGGCCTCGAATCCATCAAGCCGACTACGATAATGGTTAACGCGAAATGATAGAAAGGAGTACACAATGAAACAATCTAAAAATACGCTCAAGCTGTTAAGCGGCGCAGTAGGAGCTGTGACGCTACTTGGCGGCAGCGCGGTCGCAGATTACGCGCAAACACAGGAAAGCGGCATAATTGTAGAAAGTCGCGCACAGGAAAGCTATAAGCAAGTCGCGAATATTCAAGGCGAGTTTTCTTTTGATCAGAACGTTCTGACTCCGACAGACGAGGTCTTCAACATCTTCGGAACCGCCGTTACGGGCATATGCGCCAAACCGGGCTTTGCGTTTGATCGCACGGACCGCGAAAACTATTTTATCAACATTAAGGGTCGGATCAAGCACTCCTATTCGCTATCGCTGGATGATTTGATGCAGCGCAACGCCGAACGCAGAGTCATGACATGCTCATGCGCCACCAGCCCCGCCATAGCCAACGCGCGCGTGACAGGCGTCGCGCTGAGCGATGTGATAGAGCTTTCACAGATAGAGCCTGACGCGAACACCATCACCGTGCGTTCGCAGGACGGCTATGGGCTTTCAATGCCTCTTTCATACGCCCTGGAGAAAGACGGGATGCTCGTATGGAAAATCAACGACACCACTCTTACGGATGCAACGGGCGGACCTGTACAATTGTGGATGCCCGATACCGTTGCGCGTTATTTCACCCGACAGGTATTTGAAATCGAGCTTTCCTCTGAGGAGAACGAGCCGCAAATTGCCCAGGCGGATGCGGACTATAGAGCGAAGGTAGCTTTCGTGAATCGCGTAGGAAGCGACTCCTTCGACATAGGTACACAGATGACATTTGAGGGATACGCGGATGATTGCGGACAGGCAATCGCGGCAGTAGAATTCTCTATGGATGGTGGAGTTACATGGACATCTTGCAGTACACAGGGGGCGTCGTCAAGCCGCTGGGTATACTGGAACTTTTCATGGATTCCCGACACGGTTGGAGTCTACAAGCTGGAGGCAAGGGCGCGCTGCGCCGACGGTAGCGTTTCGCCGCTGGCGGCGAACGTCGTCTTCTCCGTGACGGAAGGAAGTAGCGCTTCGGTATGAACGGCATTGCTCTGTATAGCGTGAGCGATTTTCTGTGTTACGGCTTGAAGATTAGCCGCAATCCACAAGGCTGTCCGAGCTTCGCTAAAACGAGATATCATTAAATGCATGCCGCACAATAGTTACGGGAGCGCATTGCGCTCCCGGTTACTCCAGATTGCGCGCTTGCAGGAAACACCGCATCGAGCGTTACTCCCCCATTACGGTCTTTCTTCGATATACGCTTTGTATAGCCTGTCAAGCGCTTTGACAAGTTCCTGGCGGGGGACGGCCAGATTGATTCGTT
>JAUNBY010000447.1 GCA_030526935.1 Clostridia bacterium | reverse complement strand
AAGCTCCGTGACAGAGGGGTTAACTTGCTTGGGTTGATGACATTGCCCCAGAGGGCGGGTGAGGTTCGCGCCCGCCGGCTTGTAATCAGCGGGTTTGCGGCTGACCGTCGGCCTGACCGTTCCCCGCCTCCCGCGATTATTGACGGTATCCGGGCAACCAACGCGCCGGACATTTTTTTTAATTTCAAAAATTACAATACTCATTTTATTATTGCAATTATGCGGGACAATACTGTAGAATAATATAGAATAACACAAAAGAATAACAGAAAGGAGAGATGTCGACCTTAACCCGGCGTACCGGCGTACCGGAGGACGCGCGAGCCGCGTGCGACGATTATGCGGTCGCGCTTTGCGCCCCTGACTCTTTTACGCGTTTGGCGTAAGCGCAATGGTTAGAAGAATTGAGAGGAGAAAACAAAATGGATAACAGGAATAAACTGGACAGCGACTATAAGCTCTTTGGAATGCCGTGGAAAATGTTCGCCATATTCGCGGCCATCATACTGATAACGCTGTATGTACCCATCAACATCGCTTCGGAAAACATCGGCGCGAGCACCAATCTTCCAACCGCCATGCTCGGATGTTTCGCGATAATGCTTCTTCTCGGAGCCGTCTTCAATGAACTCGGAAACAAGATCCCCATCGTCAACAACTACCTGGGCGGCGGCGCCATCGTTTGTATATTCGCGGCCAGCGCCATGGTATACTTTGGCCTTTTCCCCACGGCGCTTGTCACCGCAACGCCGCGCGAGGGCGCGGCCACGGCCATTTCGGGCGCCATGTACTCCTTCTTCGCCGGAACGGGCGGATTCCTCGACTGGTACATCGCGGCGCTTATCTGCGGATCCATACTCGGCATGAATAAAAAGCTGCTCGTCAAGGCGTCGGCGCGTTACCTCCCAGCCATTCTGGGCGGCGTTGCCTGCGCGTTTGGCCTCGTTTCTCTGGTCGGCCATCTCATAGGCTATGGCGCGAAAGAGGCGATGATGCTCATAGGTCTTCCCATAATGGGCGGCGGCATGGGCGCGGGCGCCGTTCCGCTCTCAAGAATATTTGAGTCAAGCGGCGGCATGACCGCGGCCGAGGCTCTTGCCAGGATGGTTCCCGCCGTGGCTATAGGCAATCTGTTCGCCATAGTCTGCAGCGGCCTTTTGCCCAAGCTGTTCAGGGGTAAGAACTGGAACGGCGACGGCGCTCTGGTTGTAAATAAATCCAACGATCCCCACGCTTAAGAGCTTAGCGAGGAAGAAATCGCCAAGCGCGACAAGATAGACGTAAAACTCCTTGGCGTAGGCCTGTTCGCGGCGGGCGCGTTTTTCTGCTTCGGCATAATAATCAACAAGCTCTGCAACCTCATTCCCAACAGCGTTTTCCTGGCGAAAATCCACTCCTACGCGTGGATGATAATCACCGTAGCCGTCTGCAAAGTCACCTCATGTCTGCCGGAGGAAGTTGAATTGGGCTGCTATCAGTGGTTCCAGTTCATCTACAAAAACACCACGCCCATGCTCCTCATAGGTATAGGCGCGTGCTACGTGCCCTTGCAGGACGTCATTTCGCAGTTCAACCTCACCTACGTCGTGCTTTGCGTGGTCACCGTCATCGGCGCCGTCATCGGAGCGGGCCTCATAGGTAAGCTTGTGGGCTTCTACTTCGTCGAATCCGCCATTACCGCGGGACTTTGTATGGCTAACATGGGCGGAACCGGAGACGTGGCCTGTCTGTCGGCGGCGGACAGAATGGAACTGATGCCGTTCGCGCAGATATCCTCCCGCATAGGCGGCGCGGTAATACTGCTGCTGTCGTCGGTGCTGCTGTCTATAATTACGCTTTAACGACGGGCGCGGCGACGCGCCTGCCTGGAACCTGTAGAAATACCGCGAACAGGAGGATCGATATGCCTGCATGTAAAAAATGCGCGGGAGAAGCGGAGAAAGTATACACGCTTTTGACCATACGCACGTTGACGGTGCGCGGACTGAAGGGCAACAAGCACTATCAGGCGATGGGCGAGGTATTCGACTTCCCGCTGTGCGACGCCTGCGTAAGCGAATATATCGAATCCCGGAAAACGCCCGGAAACAGGCGATGGAAGGCGGCGCGCGTCCCCGCGCTGCTCCTGTTGGCGGCTATCGTCATATTCGCTTTGAATCTGGGCGCCGCCGGAACGGTCGCGGGCATGGTATTCGCGGCTTTCGCGGCGACGGTTTTCGTCAATGAATTACAGCGCGTAAAAAAAGACGCCGCGCAGATTCGCGACGCCTGCGAAGCCGATAACCGCCGGCATCTGGTCGCGGAGCTGGCCGCGACGCTGCTTCCCAAAAAGCACAACGACGCTTCGCTCACCTATATCGAGTTGGATCGCGTTATGCGCGAGGATCTCAAATTGCTAAGCGCCGAGTATGCGGTCTCATACAAGAAATTGCGCTCCATACGGAAATTCGCGA
>JAUNBY010000446.1:1004-2476 GCA_030526935.1 Clostridia bacterium | reverse complement strand
CCAATCAGCCCAAAATGGCTCATAACGCCCCGTAAGAACGGGGCGCGAGGGCATGAGTAACCGATTCGAGAATGTAGTATATGGCTACCTTTCGTGCGTGGAACGTGTTAATTTTTTCAACTGCGCATAAGGCAAGATTTCGTAATCAGTGCGAAAGCCGAAAGCTTCATGAACTGCGTCAGTGAACTCGGTTCGCATGTATGCAGGAACATAGCCGTCACCGGGAATATGCTGGAACACAAAAGATCGCAGTCCGTCTATGATCTCTCTGCAGGTGTACTTGCCGCCAAGTCGCCTTTCCAGAAACCGGAATACAATCAGCGCTAAAAAGCATATCGTGAAATGGGCTTTTATGCGGTCGTCCCGGCTCAAATACACTGGCCGCGCCTTGAACTCACTTTTCATAATGCGAAAACATTCCTCTATTTCCCAGCGCCCGCGATTGATCTGTATGATGTCCTCCGCAGAGTCCTCAAGACAGGTCGCAATCGCGTAGAAACCGTCATAACGTTCCTCTTCCAGTATCTTTTTGTCATTGATGGCGTATAGGTTCGTATCCGCCGCTTCACCGTCCGCCGTGACAGCCGTCTTGACAATGAAGCGCTTGTAGTCCGTTTGCCGCGTCCGCTCAATGCTTGATGAGGATATTGCCTCTCTCGCGCGCCTGATCTGCTCGTTTCGCACCTCTCTGGAGTAGATCATATACTTTATTGAGAAGCTTATGATGTATCTCTGTTCCAGGCCGCCTTCGTTGAACCAGCGTTCCTTATAGAATATTGCCTCGTGATAAGTTTTGAACAGTTCCTCGCTTGCCAGAACCTTGTTGATGTCATAAGTCCGTTCCCTGCCCGGCAGACGCCATCCTTCCGGCGCGAGCGCCCATTCCTTTTGATAGCCCTTCATCTTCTTTATGGATTGCGTCGTGATAAACGCGCGGTTGGCGTTGCTGTTGAATATGCGATTGCTGATGGACGATATCCCCGCATCCGTACACACGACGAACTTGGAGTGCTCAAAGTCTTTAATGATTTTCTGCTCCAACGGCTTCAATGTGGTCTGCTCATTGGTATTGCCCGCATTGATACAGAACGCCAAAGGAATCCCGTCTCCGTCCATGAATAAACCCATCTGCACGATTGGATTTGGCCGATTCTCTTTCGATACGCCGTACTTCCTGATACCGCTCTCGTTCTCTATCTCGAAATAGTAGTTTGTGCAATCGTAATACAGAACTCGATCGTTGCGTTTACCGTCCCTGGCGCTGAACTTGTACAGGCTGGCCTGCAGATAATCGTTCTCTTTCGCGATTACTTCAAGCGCGCGATATATGTCCTGAAGCTGAAACTTCGCAGGTTCAAGAAATCGCTGGAGATACTCATATGTACCCAGTTTGGATCTCGGTATGAGGATTCTCCCATAGATCAGCGAGGACAGTATCGCGCTGAGGTCATACTCAAATTTATACCGCTTCG
>JAUNBY010000446.1:0-994 GCA_030526935.1 Clostridia bacterium | reverse complement strand
GCATATGTAATCCAGCCTCAACTCATAGTATATCTTCTGCAAAAACAGATAACCACCCTCAAACAGCACCGCTCTCCCTCTCTCGATTACACGAGCGGGATTGTACTCGACGATAACCTTCCTTTGTGCCTCCTGCTCTTGTCGATTCATCTCCGCTATGTGTTCATTTGCCCATGCAATCGGATCATCGTAAACTTTTGACAGCATCTCCAGCGTCCCAAGCTTTTCGACTATCTTGCTCGTGCTTCGCCCGCTGCCATCCCGATAGGACTTCACGACATACAGATGCTTTGCGCTGCCGGTTTCGTCAATGCGCAATCTCATATTGCCACCTCCCTGAAACAGTATAACATATACCACGATATACTACAACAACAAAACACAAATTTGACATAAAAAAACAGCCCCCATCGGGCTCCGCAGGCTCTTTTCTGCTTCGCTGGTGTCAAACTACCGGGAAACCGTCGCGAGCCGGACGGCGCGTCCGAAGGGAAACCGTCGCGGGCCGGACGGCGTTTTCGTATAAAGATGTCATAAAAATATCGCTCAATCCATCATAAACGCATTTTACCCCCTTGATTCATCGCGCGTTTTACTGTATAATTATTGCGGTTGCGAAGAGTCAGGTCTGTGGTTGAAAATCGATGCCAGTCGCAGGCGAAGCGATCCACGTAAACCGGCCAAAGCGCCGGCGAGCATGGTGCGGCTTAGATGTCAGTCCGGCCAGCCTGATGGCTGAGAGGGCCAGTAGTGGGAAGGCAAACGCCCTATGAGCGAACGTTCCAGCCGGCGAGTGTGGGGGCAAAGACCAGGTCAGCTGATCTTCTGACAACCGATCACAAGAAACAGGGGGAAATTCCAATGTACGAGGACAAGACGCTGGTTTGCAGGGATTGTGGGAACGAATTCGTCTTCACCGCTGGTGAGCAGGCTTTCTACGCGGAGAAAGGCTTCCAGAACGAGCCCACTCGCTGCAAGGCGTGCCGTGCCGCCC
>JAUNBY010000039.1:6879-14438 GCA_030526935.1 Clostridia bacterium | reverse complement strand
GGCAAGTATTCCCAAGGCATGCGCCAAAGGCTGGGCATCGCCCAGGCGCTGATGGAGGATCCGGAAATCCTGATCCTTGACGAGCCAATGAGCGCGCTGGACAACAGCGCCGTGGAGCAAATCCGCGCTATCCTCCGCCAACTGAAGGCGGCGGGCAAGACGCTGGTCATCACAAGCCACGACGAGGGGGATATAAGGGTTCTCTGCGACCACGTCTACGAGATGGACGGGGGACGCATGACCCAAATTCGCTAGAGTGATCCTTCGCCCAATAACACGACAGACAAATGTGTTAAATATAAAATACGCGGTTCATCCCGCGTTCTTTTATTTCTCGTCATTCAGTGCTATAGCCATACCATTCCGCGAAATCCATGTTGCAAAAGGCATTGACGCGATGCTGTCATATTCGCCATCCCCTGCGCGTAGCCTTTCGGGAGGGGGGATTAATATGCCGTGGGCGTTAGTATTGTCGTTTGCGTTGGGCATATGCCTTATGTACATAATAGGATGGCTGTTGCTCGTGCCTATGCGCTTCATGTGGCGGATGATGGCCGGGAGCCTGCTCGGGGCGCTGCTTTTATGGCTGGTCAACCAGTTTTATCCCATAACGGGCTTCGCGGTCGCGCTGAATCCCTTCAGCGCGCTTGCCGTGGGACTTATGGGGCTTCCTGGATTCGGACTTGTCGTTGCGCTTAATTTTCTCCTTTGACTATTGGAGCAAACAGGTATATACTATGGGTATGAGAATACGCTTGACGGATGAAGTGAGATACCTTATAAGGCGGCTGACCCTCGCCGGATACGGCGCGTGGGCGGTGGGCGGTTGCGTTCGCGACGGCATACTGGGTCGCGAGATACACGACTGGGACGTATGCACAAGCGCTAAGCCCCTCGAGATAATGCGCGTATTCGAGGCGGAGAAGGTAGTTCCAACCGGATTAAAGCACGGAACCCTAACCGTCATAATAGCGGGCGCGGCTATAGAGACGACGACGCTGAGAACCGACGGGGATTACTCCGATCATCGAAGGCCTGAATCCGTGCGGTTTGTGGACGAGCTTTCACTCGACCTCGCGAGGCGCGATTTCACAATAAACGCCATGGCCTATAACGACGAAGAGGGGCTAATCGATATATTCGGCGGCGTTGACGACATAGGCGGCGGCGTTATAAAATGCGTCGGAAACGCCCGGGAACGATTCGGTCAGGACGCCTTGCGGATTTTGAGAGCCGCGCGCTTTTCCTCTCAACTCGATTTCACCATCGAGGCTTCGACTGGCGAAGCGGCTTATGACATGCGCTTCGATCTCAACTACATATCCCGCGAGAGGGTGCTTGCCGAGATGGTGAAGCTGCTTGAGGGGAAAGCCAACGCCCGCGCCGCGAGGGAGAACGCCGCAATAATTTCGGCGGCTTTGGGCGTCGAATCGATAGACGTTTCGTGGAAGCGCTTAGAGGCAGACGCGCCCGTGGCGTTTGCGCTAATACTCGCGGATAAAGCCGTGAACGCCGTGCGCTCGCTGAAAGCCGACAATCGCACGATATCTCGCGTTAAAAGCCTTTGCGAAATTATGGACAGGCCGGTTCCCAATACGCCGTATCAGGCGCTGACGCTTTTAAAGGACGCCGAAAACGACGCGGCGGTAGAGGATCTGATGCGCGTATGGGCTTGCCGGAACGTCAAGTTTAACGAAGACGTCATCATCTCAGCCATGTCTAAATGCCACCGCGTCAAAGACCTCGCGGTAAACGGGAACGATCTCGCGGCCATGGGCTACACGGGGAAGGCTGTCGCAGACGCACTGCGGGCGCTGCTCAACCTCGTCATAAGCGGCGAAGCGGAAAACACGCGCGAGGCGCTTGTTCGGATAAGCTCCGCGTCGCGGCAGTATCCGCGCGAAGACGCAAAAAATGATGAGGACATGACGCGCCGTCTCGTATAAGGCGCGCGCCGGGTTTCACGCCGTAAACCTCGCCGCGCGCGATGAAGATCGTCTCCGGCGTTAAGCGCTTACCTCGTTTTATCCGCGCCTGTCAGCTTTAGAAACGCTTCCGCTACAAAATAGCCCTCCTGCACTGAAAAGTGCAAAATTCCGTCGTATCTCTCCACGATACGCCTTATTACCGGAATTCCCACGCCGTGTCGCCCCGGATCGCCCTTGGTGGTATTAAGTCCCGGATTCTCCCGAAACACGTCGCGTTCGACGCGATTTGCCACCGCCACCCGCAAGTAGTTTTTAACGACGCGCGCGGATATTTTGATATCAGCGTCCGGCACGCCATGGCTCCCCTCCATGGCGTTACTCAACAGATTCGAGAACAGCGAACACAAATCGCCATGGGCTATCGGCAACTCGTCGGGTAAGTGTACGTCCTGCGATATGAGTATGTTCACGCGACCGGCGCGGACGCGTTCGCGGCTCAAAACGGTGTTCACGAGCAGGTTTCCACAGTCGGGCACATCTTGCAAATCGCCCTGTTCCGGAAGCATTTCATCGAGTTTTTCGCGCATGGCGTCGAGATCCCCGCTGTCGCAGAGCATCCTGAGCACCAGCGCGTGGTTTTGCATTTCGTGGCGGAGGGTGCGCATTTCGTCGTACAGCCTCTGCGTCTCATCGAGGAGCCTTTCGTCGTTTTCCATGCGGTTGCGAATGTTTATCAGTTCCAGCTTCTCGCGATAGGCGCAAAACAACTGTTGTCCCAGATAGAACGCGCTCATATTGGCGAGCATGGTTCCAAGCGCCAAAGTCATGCTCAGGGCATTGTATTCCGGAAAAGGAACCATATCGGGAAGCGTCAGCAGGCACATCGACAACGTCGCGCAGGTGGATGCCAAGATGGCGACTATGTAACTTCGCGGCATGTCCTCGCAATAATTGACGCGCAGCCGCTTGTTCGCCCACAGAACCATGCACATGCCTGCCTGCGCCAGAAAAAGGCGTGAGAAGCCCGCGTTTGGCGCAACGATATTCCAAAACACCAGTTCCGCCGAATGCAGTTGAAAATACGTGGTGGCGAAATAGAGGCAAATCACCGCCTTGTACAATGTGTGCCCTTTCAACGAAATTACGCTGTACAGAAATGAAAAAATACCAAGTTCAAAGATGAGGGTTGTTATGTCAAAGTTCCATTTGGCGTTTAAATACGCGCACATTATCGATCCGACGGCCAACATTCCCGCCAGTTCCCATATCCACGCGCCATTGCGCCTGGGGCGAAAGTACATGGTCAGAAGTACCATAAATTCCCCGAGGGTAATGACGTCAAATATCTTCTTCATCGCCGTGTTGCTCAATGTCCAGTCCATTTCCCATACTCCTTCGGAACGCTTCTTTGCACTGCGCGAGCCGGTAGCGGCTCACGGGAATCTCCTTGTGATTGTCCATGACGATGCGACCGGAGTCAATGGAGAATATATAGCGACAATTCACAATATAGCATCTATGTACCAATAAAAACCCATAAGGCGTAAGCTTCTGCGTCAATTCCCGCAGCGTATGCAAAACGTCGAATGTTCCCCGGGACAATACCAGCGTCTGATGTTTGCCAAAGCTCTCGACCCACATGATGTCATCAACCGCGACGTTCACGATGCCGTCCGGCGTGTTAAGCCTGAGTTTCTCGCACGCCGCGGCCTGCATCTTTTCCCATATAGCGCGCACGGCGTCATACAGATCTTTGTTCAAATGAGACTTTCTCACAAACCATAGCGGGTTGACCCTAAATGACTCGAATACGCGATCCTCCCTGGCTGAAACGAAGACGATAAGCGAATTGCTTCCGCGACCGCGCAGGGTATCCGACAGCGCTATGCCGTCCATGTCGGGCATGTCGATGTCAAGAAACAAGGCGTCAAACGGCGCGATACGCACAGCCTCGATAAGCGCCTTTGCCGCGTCAAAGCTTTCAACGTCGCAGGGAATGCCGCGGCGCTCACACTGTGCGCACACCGCGTTTTTCAACAATGGCAACGAGCGTCTGTCGTCGTCCACCACCGCGAAGCGATACCGCATACCATCACCTCTTTGTGGTTATTATACACTTTTCATCTCCAACGCGCAACACCTCCACTCATTTCCTGATGATATGGCGATTCAGGCGATTCAGGCCAAAAAGCCATACAATTTTATGTCCCTTATTTACGATATAAATAGTATATATAGTTACCATGCCGATATGAATATTAACTTGACACGGCTACGCGCTGTATTTATAATTGAACTATATTTCGAAGTAAGGAGATTGCACCGGCATGAGGCAAAGCTTCGCGATTCGCATGATGATGCCCGGGAACATGTCCCTGAACGGGGGCATGTTCGCAATTGCGTTATCCTGACATCGCGGCCTTTGAATAAGCGCTTGGGCTTTTGACGGCAGACGCGAGGTCTGCCGTTTTATTATACGTTATTGGGAGGTGGCGGCATGGGCGAAGGCGAGCCTATGATTCGCATAGAGGGACTGACGAAGATTTTCGGCGAGGGCGAAAAATCGGTAACGGCGCTTAAAAACGTCAATCTGTCCGTCAGAAAGGGCGATATACACGGCATAATCGGCATGAGCGGCGCGGGAAAATCCACGCTCATACGCTGCATCAACCGCCTCGACCGCCCGACGGAAGGTCGGGTGTTCATCGACGGCGTGAACATCATGGACATATCTGAAAAGGAACTTCGCGAAACCCGCAGGCGCGTGAGTATGATATTTCAGCAGTTCAACCTGCTCATGCAAAAGACCGTCGCCAGGAACGTCCGCTATCCCCTTGAAATAGCCAAAGTTCCAAAGAACGAGGCAAATGAGCGCGTCAAGGAGCTTTTGAAGATAGTGGGTCTCGAGAATAAGGCCTCCGCTTATCCCGCGCAATTGTCCGGCGGGCAAAAGCAGCGCGTGGCAATAGCGCGCGCGCTCGCGTCCAATCCGGAGGTGCTATTGTGCGACGAGGCGACGAGCGCGCTGGATCCCATGACCACCCAGTCTATACTGGCGCTTTTACAGCGCATCAACAACGAAATGGGCATCACCATAGTGATAATCACTCATGAGATGGCGGTCATACGCCAGGTATGCAATATGGTGACTATAATCGACGGGGGCGAGATCGTCGAGGAGGGCGACGTAGACGAGGTCTTCACTCACACGCGCTCCGCCGCCGGTCGCCGCCTTTTCGGAATAATCCGCGATGACACGCCCGACGAGATAAAGCACGCGCTAAGAATAGTCTTCGATGGAAGCGAGCGCAACGAGCCTATTTTGAGCAATTTCGTCCTCAAATCGGGAATCGCCGTAAATATACTCTCGGCGGATATGCACCAATTGGGAGGAAATTCCTACGGGCAGATGCTTCTGGAGCTTCCGGAATCCTACGCGGAGCGCGAGAAGCTCGTAAACGGGCTTCGCGAGATGGGGCTTACAGTCGAGGAGGTGCATAATTTATGACGATAGACAGGATATTGGAACTTGTTCGCCAGGGCGTCGTCGATACCGCCTATATGACGTTTCCCGCGACGTTTTTCGCGTATCTGCTGGGGCTTCCCCTGGGCATACTTCTCGTCGTCACAGAGAAGGGGCATATATGCCCAAGACCCACGCTCAACGCGGTTTTGGGAGCCGTTGTGAACTTCCTGCGCTCCATACCGTTTCTCATACTTCTCGTGATGCTCTTTCCCATTACCAGAATCGTCATGGGCACGGCCATCGGCACGCGCTCAATCATATTCCCGCTGGCCGTGAGCGCCTTCGCCTATGTCGCGCGAATGGTCGAAGGTTCGCTCAAGGAAGTCGATTCGGGACTTATAGAAGCCGCTCAGTCCATGGGTATGACGACGTTTCAGATCATATGGAAGGTGCTCCTTCCCGAAGCCATGCCGTCGCTTGTAAATTCCGCCGCCATATGCATAACGACCATATTGGCCTATACCGCGATGGCGGGCGCGGCCGGGGGCGACGGTCTTGGAAAGATCGCCATAACCTACGGCCTTAACCGCCGCGAGTACGGCGTTATGTACGCCGCGAGCATAGCGCTGGTATTGATGGTGCAGATAATTCAGATAGTAGGATCCATACTCACCCGCGCTATAGACCACAGGCGCAAATAGATCCATAGCGGCCATGCCGCATGAGATAAATTTACAGGAGGGTTTTTTCATGAAAAAGCTACTTTCGATCAGCCTGGCTCTTGTTCTGGTTGTTTCGTGCGCGTCGGCTTTCGCCGCGCAGCAGGTCGTCATAGGCGCGACGCCTTCGCCGCATCAGGAGATACTCGAATTCATCGAGGCCGACTTCGAAGCCCTTGGATACGAGCTTGAGATCATCACCTTCACCGAGTATCCGCTCCCCAACCCCGCACTTGCCAACGGAGAGCTCGACGCAAACTACTTCCAGCACCTTCCTTATCTGGACAGCTATAACGAGACCGTAGACGACGCGGAGAAGCTCGTCGCGGCCATAGGCGTCCACTATGAGCCTTACGGCATCTACGCCGGACGCGTCTCCTCTCTCGAGGAGCTTCCCGACGGCGGCATAATTTCCGTTACCAACGACCCCTCGAACGAAACCCGCGCGCTGCTGCTGCTTCAGGAAGCGGGACTCATAAGCCTTCCCGAAGGTACCGACACGTCGTCTTCCGTCACGGTTCTGGACATAGTTGACAATCCCAAAAACCTCGACATACGCGAAATGGACGCCAATGTAATACCCTCGACGCTCGAAGACGTCGACCTCGCCGTAATTAACGGAAACTTCGCGCTCGACGCCGGATTGTCGCCCGCCCGCGACGCCATTTTCCTCGAGGCCGCCGACTCCGAGGCCGGACTTATATACACCAATTACGTCGTAATCCGCCAGGACGACGTTGACAGCCAGTGGGTTGCCGACCTCAGAAGCATCATATGCTCCGAAAAGGTCTATAACTACATTCTCGAAAACGAAGCCTATGCGGGAGCCGTCATACCGGCGTTCGCCTATTAATCGTCACAGGCGCATGAGGCCGTCTCACTGAGAGACGGCCCTTTTTCTCGCTGATATTTTCCACACGGGAGATACGTCGGCATGAGACGGTTGCGCGATCAGGTCTGCTCCTCTCCTCGTCCGTCCCCATATTCCGTAACGTCGATTATGGTCACAAAGTCATTTTCGTACACCACCTCGCCCATCGCGTAAAGCCCGGTGATATCGACGTCGAAGTTATATTGCTCGTTCGCGGACAGGTATATGTAATCCACGTCGTATATCTCGAAAAGCTCCGCCGATTCCGCCGGGAACTCGTACATCTCGGCTACGGCGTCCTCGCGGTCGGAGTAATCGACCCCGTGATAATAGAGATACGACGGCGAACCGCAGACAATTTTCCTTCCGGTCAGTGCGGCGACGGCGTTGTTATGCTGGGTTCCGGTGAGAAATACGCTGTCCATCGGAAGATTTTCTTCAATGAATTCAGCGGCGGCCGCCTCGCTCGGCGTGAACAGCACATAGGACGATATGCCCTCCCTGACGAGCGACAGCGCGCCCGAAAGCAGGCATACCGTCATAAACGCCGCCGCGAGAAGTCCCCTCAGCCTCAC
>JAUNBY010000039.1:0-6779 GCA_030526935.1 Clostridia bacterium | reverse complement strand
ACCCAGAACCAGAGATAGCCGTCTATAAGCCCGCCGTTTCCATCGTTATTGACCCAGTTGAACAAAAATCCCATCCGCCCCGAGCCGAGGCTTTGAGGGAACGTCCACGTAAGCAGTTGACCAAGCGCCACCGCGACCGCTATGGCGCCGTACAGACAGAAATTGACGAAGTATTTCTTTCTTTCGCGCTCCCCGATTACGCACGAAACCATTGCGCCCAGGCTTATAAGCCCCAGAGCCAGAAACGAGTGAGTGTGTATCATGGGCATAAGCCCCGCCCATACGCCGAGCGCCGTAAAAAGCCGCCTGTCGTTAGACTTAATCGCCCTTATGAGCAGATAAAGGCACGGCAAAACCGTCATCCAGCCCGCAAGCAGCGTCCTCTGGGGAATCATCATATCGCAGACAACATTGGACCAGCGCAGGTTGTATTCCGGCATATTCGCGGGCGCGCGGTAAAAACCGTAAAGGCACTCGTAAAGTTTCGACCAGTCGCCGGGAAGACCGTCGAACACGTACATAAAGCCAAGCCCGCCGTTTAAAAACGCCAGCAGAAACGCTATCACGACCGCGAGGCGGCTCTTTGTCATCTCCCAGCTCAATTCGATAAATCCCCAGTAGACGAGTCCCATGGCGGCGACCGACGGTATTATGAAAGCCCATGAAAGCTCCGTCCCGAAAAGGAGCATCGACGAGGAAAGGGCGTCGAACAAAAACGGATAGCCCAGCGCCGTCCCCGGAAGTATCGTGTATTCGGGCGGGAACGACGCGTTTCTAAGCCCCGTCGCTATTCCCAGATGAAGGCACAAATCCCCGTAGGTCGATTGCCCAACGCTCAGAGCGCCGTCTTGCGGCATGAGCGTATGCGTATATTGAAGGTACGCCGACAAGACGAGCATGGGAACGAGAAGGCTCATGACGACGGCCAGGGGAGCGGCGTTGCCGTCCGGCTTCCTCGCGGGTATGAACTGCGCCGCGACCGCCAGTAAAACCGCGGTACCCATAGCCCAGTAATGCGCCTGAACGGTGAAGTCCATTATAAAGGCGTATGCCGCGGGAAGCCACATCATCTCCATCATACCCAGCACGCACCCGAGCCACGCCCGGGCCTGCGCGCTTACGCAGGAAAACAGCCGCCGGGCCGTTATAAGGCCCAGCAGCATAAATATCACCAATAACGCGACGCCGCCCATATCAGAACGACTTCAGGTATTCGACGAGCGTCTTTACGCCCTGTTCCATGTCCCCGGCGCTGACCGTCTCGCAGGCGGAATGCACGTAGCGGCAGGGTATCGACAATACCCCCGCCATGACGCCCGCGCGGGTGGTGTGTATAACGCCGGCGTCGGTTCCGCCATACGTCAATACCTCGCGCTGGCACGTGGCCTTCGCCTTTTCAGCCGCGCTTTCAAGCCCCTCGACCACGCGGGGCGCCGCTATGAGCGACCTGTCCATTATCTTGACCGCTATGCCCTTGTCGAGTTTGACGGGCAGCTTTTCGCTTCCCGGCACGTCGCAGGCGGGCGTTACGTCTATGGCTATGCCTATTTCGGGGTTGGCCTCGTAAGCGGCGGCGGTCGCGCCGCGAAGACCGACCTCCTCCTGCGTCGTAAATACGCATACTATATCACATTTCTGCCCTTCGAGCCTCAAAAGCGTTTCTATAAGCACGCAGCAGCCCGCCCTGTCGTCCATGGCGGGGGCGGCGTAAAGCCCCTTGCCTATTTCCGCCCAGTCGGGAGCGTACACCGCCATGTCGCCTATCGAGACGGCCTTGAGCGCCTCCTCGCGGCTCGACGCGCCTATATCGACAAAGAGCTTTTTCATAGTAGGATCCGCCACGCCCTTGTCCTTCTGTTCGCAGGACACTATGCCCGATATGCCGTTTTTGAAGACCACTCGGCGGTTGAGGGAATTGGTCTTGTAAATGCCTCCCACGTTGTGAACGCGCAGGAAACCGTGCTTGTCGGCCTCCGTGACGACAAAGCCTATCTGATCCATATGCGCCGCGAGCATGACGACGGGGCCTTCGCCCTTTTTGCGGGCTATGAGGTTTCCCAAGGCGTCTACCTTCATCTCGTCCACGCAGGGCTTTATCATATCGGCTATGACATTTCGTATCTCGCCCTCGTTACCCGACGGGCCGTAGGTTTCGGTTAGCTTTTTAAGTCTGTCTATCATTTTCTACGCCTCCTCAAATGCCGCGCCCGATTTCAAAAACGCGTTTACCAACTCATACTGCGCCTCGATGTCCTTAAACGAGCAAACGCTCGACGGGGAATGAATGTACCTGCAGGGAACCGACAGCGGGCATACGGGTATGGCGCCTCTGGCGTACTGCACCTCGCCCGCGTCGTTTCCTCCGGATACGAAAGTCTTGAACTGCCATGGTATATTGTTAGCTTTCGCCGTATCGCGAAGCGCCCGCGCGAGGGCGGGATGCGCTATGGAAGTCCTGTCCATGAAGGATATGGCAACGCCCTGCCCCACGCGCGTTACGCGCAAATGCTCCGGCACGTCGCCCAGATCGTTGGCAGTAGTACCTTCGAGCACCAGACAAAACCTCGGGGCCACCTGATAGGCCGCGACCTTCGCGCCCCTCAGCCCCACTTCCTCCTGCACAGTGAAGGCGAACGCCACGTCCATGGGGTATTTATTCTCCATGAGCCTGAGCATATTGTAGCATCCGACCCTGTCGTCTAGCGCCTTTACCTTTACGAGGTTGTCGCCGAACTCCACCCAGTCGCTTTCAAAGGCTATGTAGTCGCCCGCGTTAACCGATTCTTCGGCCTGCTTTTTGTCCTTCGCGCCTATGTCGATAAAGAGCTTGTCGTGCTTTAGAGGCGAGGCCAGTTCGTCGTCGGTTTGCAGGTGTATGGCCTTCGCGCCTATTACGCCTGAGATTCCGCTTCTCACGAACCTGACGCGCTTTGATATCACGACCGACGGCTCGACGCCGCCAACGGTGTCATAATGAATAAAACCTTCTTCGTCCACGCCCATAGCCATAAGCCCCACCTCGTCCATATGGGCGCAGACCATCGCGCGTCCGAGGGAAGAATCCATGCCCTTTTTTGTCGCGATGACGTTTCCTATGCGGTCTACCCTCACTTCATCCGCGAGAGCTTTGGCCTTTTTTATTATGTATTCGCGCACTTCCGCCTCGTTTCCGGACAAGCCGTTGAGCGCGGTCAATTCCCTCAATACCACTTTATCGCCTCCCGTTCGTCGGCTATATCCCTTATGGCGAGCGCCAACAGCCTTCCGGCTTCCTCGATAACGCCGGTGTCGAGCGTCTCTACGGTCGTGTGCATGTACCTGACGGGAACGCTTATCAGCGCCGTGGGCACGCCTTCGCGCGATATCTGCATGGGATCCGCGTCGGTATATGTGGTTCCGGATGAAGCCTCGACGCTGTATTCAACGCGGTTTATTTCGGCGGTCTTTCTTATGCGCCTTTCAAGTTCGGGATTTATATTGGGGCCGGTGCAGATGGCCAACTTGTCAATCGGGTGAACTTCCCACTTTTCACAGCCGGGCATCTCGGCGTGAGTCACGTCGAGGGCTATGGCGTAATCCGGCTCGCCCGCCCAGCACGCGGTCATCGCGCCGTAGCTTCCGACCTCCTCCTGAGAAGTGGCGACGAATTGAACGCGCGAGGATACGTTCATGCGCCCGAGCCACTTCGCGGCCTCGAGCATGGCTCCCACGCAGGCGCGGTCGTCCATGGTCTTGGAGGCCATGACGTTGTTTTTAAGTTCAGTCGCGGAGCCTGTGAGGGCGATCCTGTCTCCCGGCCTCACGAGCTTCCTGACCGTTTCCGCGTCGAAGCCTGTGTCCACGTACATGTTCTCTATCTTGGGAGATTTCTTGCGGTCGGCGTCGGTCAGAAGATGCGGGGGCTTGGCGCCTATGACGCCGAAAAGCGGCCCATCCTTGGCCATCACCCTTACCTCGGCGGCGGGCAATATTCTGGGATCGACGCCGCCTACGCGCGCCACGCGAATGGAGCCGTCGTCCTCTATGTCCAGAGCCATAAGCCCTATTTCATCCTCGTGCGCCGCGATCATGACCTTTGGCCCCTTTGTTCCGACAGTGGCTATGACGTCGTAAAGGGGCGTTATCCTCACTTTATCGACATACGGCTCGAAGGCTTGCGCGATCCTGGCGGCCACCGCTCCTTCGTCGCCCGAAAGCCCTTCCCGGGCGGTTATATCCTTGAGAAAATCTCGCAGTTGCATCATTTCACCATCTTTCCGCGATATTCTGCTATTATATACGAACATGGGCAAAATTACAAGCCATGCCGTGTTACCAATCAACCCGCGTCTTCCCGATTTTCGGGCTTGACACAGGCCATGCCGCGTGGTACACTCATGGCGTGTTCAATGCACATATTTACGAGAGGATGGTACAATTATGAAGAAAATCGCCGCACTCATGCTGTCGGTTATATTAGCCGCGGCAATGCTCCCCGCCTTTGCGGAGCAGACGTCCTATTCAGAAACCATAATCTCCATCGACGCGGGCGACCACGAAATCCCCGCGACGGTATGCCTGCCGACCGCCGAGGGGGTGTATCCCGCGGTCGTAATGCTTCACGGAACCGCCTCTACGCGCGACGAAGCGGGCAACGGCTATAAGTACGCCGCCCCGGTGCTTGCCGAAAAGTACGGCGTCGCCACCATCCGCATCGACTTCATGGGCAACGGCGACTCGACCGCCGACTACATGGGCTACACGTTTGACTCCGCCGTCGCCGACGCGGTAGCCGCCGCCGAATACATGGCCGGCCTCGACAACATCGACGCGGACAACATAGGCGTCATGGGCTGGAGTCAGGGCGGAACCGACGCGCTTTTGTGCTGCGGATGGCATCCAGAGATATTCAAGTCCATCGTAACCTGGGCTGGCGCTCCGTCGATGGTGCTGGACGGATTCTTCGCCGAGGAACAGTACGAGGAAGCCAAGGCAAACGGCTTTTTCGTCATGACCTTCGACTGGCGCGAACCGCTCAACGTGTCCCTGGAATGGTGCGAAGACGTAATGAATACCGACGTTCTGGCCGAATTCTCGAGTTTCGAAGGCCCGGTGCTCGCGATACACGGAACGGACGACGTGACCGTCGATCCGGATTGGAGCGATAAAATCGTCGAGGCCAGTTCAAACGAATCGTCCAAAACGCTTTTCATAGAGGGCATGGATCATACCTTCAATGTATTTGTGGAAGAAGACCTGCATTCCCTCTACACCGCGATCGACGCAACGGGCGAATTCTTCGCCGCGACGCTCAAATAACGAGAAGCCCGCGCGCCTTCGTCGAATCGCGCGATGACGTTTAATAAAGGGGCTGTTTTTCAGGACAGCCCCTTTGTGTTAATACGCCTTATATGCGTATACCATATTCCGCCGCCGTCGGCGCTTAAGATTGATTCTGCCATCGCGTATACAATGAGACCGGCGTAACCAACAGTAGACCTTCACCAATCGCACCGGGCGGCTTGCGCGTTCATCGTTCATCAGATACCCGCCTGTGCCAGCGCCTCGTCAACGGCGTCGAGAATCGCTTTGCTGGTCATGGTAGCGCCGGAAACCGTTTCAACGTCGGTTGACTGGGCGGTGACAATCGCCTCCGGCAACTGCGCGACTGCCCGGTCGCCAATGCCCGGTGTTTCATTGTGTTCCAGCACTTCCACATTTGTCATCTTTCCGTCTTCAACGGTGATTTTCACCACCACTTCGCCGTCAATGCCCAAGCCTGTTCCAACAAACTCGTTGTCCGCGAGCTGTATGCCTGATGCGGCTGAAGCGCCCTCGTTGGGCCGGGTATTGATAAAGAAATCTGTATCCGTCACATCTGTGCGCTGCGCGGCATGCTGTGCCGCGATCACGCCAAACGTAAACGCGGGGCCTATGGTGCCGCCCTCGCCGCCGTAGGAGGGTCCGGGGCCGCCCACTCCGGCGCAGTTGCCCATGGCGTACAAGCCCGCAATGGGTACATCGCTCACATGCATGACCTGCGCGTTTCCATTGACCTTGGGGCCGCCTATGGTGCCCACAACGCCGGCGGATATCGCCACCGCATAGTAGGGGCCGGTCTCAATTGGTACAACGGGGGACACCGGCTGCCCCATATTGTTTTCTGCTTCGCCGCGATGGAACAGCGGATCCTTCCCCTCGGCGGCGTATACGTTGTATTCCTCCAGGGTCTTCACGAATTGATCCGCATTGATCCCGATCATCTCCGCCAGTTCACGGGGCGTATCGGCCTTGAACACATAATCCTCTTCCGGAAGGCCTGGATCGGGGAAGCCCCAGGATTTGACTATACCCGTAGGCCCGCCCTGGGCGTCATACGAAGCCTGGTCGCATATCCACCACGCCGGGTCGGCTGTGTAAGCGTGGTCGCCAAAGTTGTTAAAGCCGCCAAAGGCGTTCACCACCGACATGTAAGAAACGTTCTCCTGCACGAAGCGACGCCCGTTGGCGTCCACGATGATCGATCCCGCGCTCTGCCTTGCAGCATTTCCAGCCATTGACGCCATCACGTTGTTCTCCCGCGCATACTCCGCATGTGCGGTGAAAAAGGGCATGCCGAACGCATGGTTCATCAGGGTAAGATCAGCGCCTACGGAAAGGGCCATTTCAATGGCGTCGCCTGTATTCTCCGGCCAGGAGATCGCCGCGCCGATAGGCATGGGAAAGCGCAGGTAGTTTTTCACATATTCCTCGTTCCATTCAAAGCCGCCCGTCGCCAGTATGACGCCCCTGTTGGCCTT
>JAUNBY010000445.1 GCA_030526935.1 Clostridia bacterium | reverse complement strand
TCATTCGCATATTAAAAACCGTCAGCGACACGATGGAAAAAGTCGCCGAACTTATCACCGGTATACTTATGATCTTTCTGACACTGCTGATATTTATCGCGGTAATTTGCAGATTCGTCTTCAACAGTCCTCTGCAATGGCAGTATGAAACTACGCTTGTGTGCATGTCGTGGACGGTGTTTATCGGTATGTCGATGACGTTTAAAACAAAGGAGCATATGGCGCTCACTTTCATAACCAACGCGCTTCCCCCAAAGGCGAGGTTTATCTGGATGGACGCGATAGACATAATTGTTATAGCCTTTCTCGTAATAGCAATCATGGAAGGCTTCGCGGTAACGACTTCTACGTGGAGTCTTAACTATATGACCATACCAGTAAGCCGGGGAATATTCTATCTTGCTTTTCCCATAGGATCTGTGTTTTCCATATCGCATTTGCTTTATCACATAGCGACACGGCGCAAAGGCGACTTCTTGCCGGTCGAAACGAAGGAGGTTGTGTAAAACATGGATGTGTGGACATACGCGTTGATGCTCGTGGGCATATTTATAGCGCTTATGGCAACGGGCGTTCCCATAGGCTTCTCTCTTTCGATATCGGCCATCGCAACGGTGATTATAACGGGCGAATTCACGGTCACGGCGATCATTCACCGCATGATTGGAAACTCAAGCTCCTATACGCTTTTAGCGATACCGTTTTTCGTACTCGCGGCGAAATTCATGAACACCGGCGGAATAACCCGTCGTATATTCCGCGCGGCGTCCGCCTGGGTCGGCTCAATCCCCGGGGGACTGGGACACGCTAATATCGTCGCGTCGGTCGTGTTTTCCGGCATGAGCGGCTCTGCCGTAGCCGACGCGGGCGGGCTTGGTCAGGTCGAGGTCGAGGCCATGCGCAAGGACGGCTTCGACGATGATTTCTCAGCCGCCGTCACCTGCGCCTCCGCGACCATAGGCCCCATCATACCGCCCAGCATACCCATGGTCGTCTACGGCATGATGACGGAGACCTCCGTAGGTTCGCTGTTCATCGGAGGTATAGTCCCGGGACTTCTTCTGGCGTTAGCATGTTCGATACTGGTCTATTTCATGAGCAAAAAGCGCGGCTATCCCGTGCGCAAGTTCAGTTGGAAGGAAATATACATATCGACCAGGCAAGCCCTTCTGTCACTGCTCACGCCCGTAATCATCATAGGCGGCATATGGTCCGGAATTTTCAGTCCGACAGAGGCCGCAGCCGTTGCCGTGACATACGCGTTTATTCTCGCGTGTCTTGTCTATCGCGAAATGTCCTTCAAAGAAGCGTGGCAGGCAATCAAAGAGACCGTTCGCGATTCAGCCGGCATTCTCGTTATAATTTGTGGAGCCGCCGCGTTTTCGTGGCTTGTGGCCATGTTCGGAATTACCGACGCCCTGTCTCAGCTTCTGACCTCGTTCACCGCCAACAAGTACCTTATGCTTCTTATCCTGAACGCCGCGTTCCTGGTGGTCGGCATGTTCATGGAAGCTCTGGCGGTAATGACAATAACGATTCCCTTCCTCATACCGCTCATGTCCTCGTTCGGCATAGACCCGATACATCTTGGCGTGGTGCTCGTTCTCAACCTTATGATAGGATTATCGACGCCTCCCGTGGGAACATCGCTGTTCGTCTGCGCCAAGGTCGCGAATATATCGATAGAACGCATGTATAAGGCGATAATGCCTTTCCTTATACCGATGATTATCGTTCTGTTCCTCATAACCTATGTGCCGGGATGCGTAACCTGGCTTCCTCACATGCTCTTCGGCTGATAAGCCACAGCCTCGCCATTAATAAAACACGCCGCACACGATTCGGGTCAGCGTCCCGAATCGCCTGTACGGCGTTTTTTTATTTTGACCATATTATTTAACATATATGTGATAATATTAAACGTATGACATTGACCATTGAGAGGTGCGTATGAAAAAGACGGATTGCGTCGCCTTTTGGCGCGATTGCGCTCTCACGACGCTGATAATGTCCGCGAGCGTAGGAGTATCGCTGCTATTGTCGAAGACGTCCGACGACAACAATCCCTTTGCCGCGCCGCTGTTTATCCTCGCGGTCGCGCTCGTATCGCGCTTTACATCGGGATATTTCTTTGGCGTATTCGCCTCGGTGCTGGGAGTTTTCTGCGTTAATTACATGTTTACGTATCCTTTTTTCGAATTCGACGTCTCCCTCGTCGGATACCCCTTGACGTTCACGGTTATGTTGCTTGTGTCGATAATAATATGCACGCTGTCTACGCGGCTAAAGCTTCAGCAGAAGCTTCACTTCGAGGCTGAAAATGAAAAAATACGCGCCAATCTTTTGCGCGGCGTATCGCACGATATCAGAACGCCGCTGGCATCGATATACGGCGCGAGTCTTACGCTTCTCGACAACGCGAATATCGACCCGTCGGATCGCGACGAGCTTTTACGCGGCATAAACGCCGACGCTCGCTGGCTCATA
>JAUNBY010000444.1 GCA_030526935.1 Clostridia bacterium | reverse complement strand
CGCCCTCATAAGGCGGCTCAACGGGCGAACCGTGCCAACGCTTGAAAATCCCGGGACGGCGTATATCGTCCTGTTCGCCGGGCTGTTTCTAGCCATTAGCGCCATAGCCGTCGATCTGTGCGGATGGTTTCTTGCGGTTCCGGCGCTTTTCGTCGTTTGGCGATACGCAAAGCGCGTGCTGGATTTCATAATCACCACAACGGTCAAGCCGCGCGCGCTTCTGAAGCTCGAATTCAGACGCGTCCCCGACGAGCACCGAACGCTCGTGGTCATACCCGCGCTATTGACGAGCGTAAAGCGCGCGAGGGAGCTTGCGGCGCAGCTCGAGGCGCTAGGCGCGGCTACGCGGCAAGATGCCATAGAGTATCTGCTTCTGGGGGACTTCAAGGACGCGGGCGAGCAGTCGCTTGCCGACGACGACAGGATAGTCATCGCCGCCCAAACCGCCATAGACGAGATAAACGCCCGCGACGGCGGGTCGCGATTTCATTATCTGCACAGGAAGCGCGAATGGGTCGCGAACGATGGCCGCTGGATGGCGAAGGAGAGAAAGCGCGGGGCGCTTATGGAATTGAACGAATTGCTCCTGGGAGGATCAAACGGGTTCGGGGCTTACGACAAAGACGCCGAAGCGCTCAGGGGGCGCTTTAAATACGTTCTCACTCTCGACGCCGACGCGAGGCTCCTGCCCGAGGCACAGCGCGCGCTAATAGGCGCAATGGCGCATCCGCTCAACCGCCGCCGCGTGGAAAACGGCGTCGTAAAGGGCTTCAGCGTCATAAGCCCCCGCGTCGAGCAGACGGTGAAATCGCGCTTCGCCGGGGTAATATCGTTTCCGGGAGGCCTCGACGCATACCCCGCCGCCGCCTCCAGCGCGTATTGGGACATGTGCCGTCAGGCCGTTTTCTGCGGCAAGGGCATATACAATATCAGGGACTTTCACAGTCAGCTCGAGGGCGTCATGCCCGAATACGCCATACTGAGCCACGACCTTCTCGAAGGCGCGCTTACGGGCGCGGGGCTGGCGAGCGACGTCGTGGTTCTGGACGATTTTCCCTCGACCCCCGCGGGCTTCCTGAAAAGGCTTCACCGCTGGACGCGCGGGGACTGGCAGCTTTTGCCATTTATATTCACCCTTCCCATACCCGCCCTGGGAAGGTTCATGATGCTTGACAACCTCGTCTCAAGCCTTTCGGATTTCATGGCGCTCGTCCTGATAATAGTCTCCATGTGGCTGGGGCTTGCCTCTCCCGCCATAATAGCGCTTCTGGGATTCGCGCTGGGCGCTCTTTTCGCGCCCGCCAGCGCCCTGGGCAATCTGGCGATGCTCCCCTCGCGGGCGGCGACTGGCCTCGACGCCGCGATACGCGCCATTTACCGCGTATACCGCTCGCGTCGAAACCTCCTCGAATGGACGCCCGCCTACGACAGCGAAGGCAGCCCCGGCGACGACAGGGCGGGGAAAATCGCGGCGATACTGCTGCTTCCGGGGCTTTTTCACGGACCGTTCGCGCCTTTCGCGGCGGCCATAGGGCTTGTTTTCTGGGCGGGAGAAAATAAGCTGTATTCGCTCGACGATAAAAAGCCCGTGCCCGACGAACGGAAAAAGAAGCTGTTCGAACTGGCGTGCGTCACATGGCGCTATTTCGAGGAAATAATGCCCGCCGACGGCAACGGCCTCGTTCCCGACAACCTTCAGACGGACCCTCCCGCGGGCCCGGCCCGGCGCACGTCTCCGACCAATATCGCCATGTACATGCTCTCCTGCCTGTCGGCGGCGAACCTGGGAATCATAAAGCGTGAGGAGGCCGAAGATCGCATAGGCAAGACGCTCGCGGCCATAGAGGGGCTTGAAAAGTGGCGCGGCCAGCTCTACAACTGGTACGACACCGACACAGGACTCGCGCTCAATCCGAAATACGTCTCCAGCGTAGACAGCGGAAACCTCGCGGCGGGGCTTTTGCTCATCGCGGCGGTTTTAAAAGGCGAATTGGGCGAAAGATGCGAAAAGCTGGCAGATGCCATGGAGCTTTACGCGCTCTACGACGAGAAGCGCGAATTGTTCAGAATAGGCGTCGATACCTCGTCGGGAAAATTCAGCGATTCCCATTACGACCTTCTGGCCTCCGAATCGAGGATACTGAGCCTCGTAGCCATAGCGCTGGGACAGGTTCCGGCGGCGCACTGGCTCAAGCTCGGCCGGCAGCTAAGCGGCAAGACGCTCATATCCTGGTCGGGCACCGTATTCGAATACCTCATGCCCGAACTTTTCACCCGTTCTCACACAGGGACGCTCCTTTACGAGAGCAATCTCTCGCTCGTCAGGTCGCGGGCGGGCGAGATAGACGGCATATGGGGCGTATCCGAATCGGGATATTACGCGTTCGATTCGCGAATGAACTATCAATACCGCGCGTTCGGCTTAAACGGCATATCCTATCGCGGCGGGGGCGACGGAAAGGTCATAGCTCCTTACGCGACGCTTCTCG
>JAUNBY010000443.1 GCA_030526935.1 Clostridia bacterium | reverse complement strand
AACCCTGATGATATATCGCCAGATCGTATCCGCGGTCTCGCCCTTAAAAATCACATTGAGCCGATTGGCGCTGATTTTAAGCGTCGCGGCGATCATATTTACATCCAAATCGGCGTTTGCGTAATGAAGGTTTACATAGTCGATGGTTCTTTGCACGATGTCGCTGAATTGGCGTTGCGATGCGTCATGGAGCTGTTTAGCGAGCTGCGAAATCTTTCCGCGCATCCACTGGTAGATGGAATAACAGTCGTACCATGAACTGAGGTCGTCGCTCTCAAATGCCAGAAACGCTTTCCCGTGCGAGCGAGCGACTGGTTTACCGTGATAGCGCGACAGTACCGTCGCGAAATAACGCGTGAGGCGTTCAAACAGTACGCTATTGCGCCTTTCAATCGCCAGTGTATATTGCCTGTCCATCAACAGGCTCAATTCGCCGTACTGTCCCGCTTGAAAAAGCGCGTCCAGCGCGGCTTCGTCCAGCATTGAGCCGGAATCCGCGCTTTGAAGGTAGTCGATTGACATCACGGAGGAGCGCGGATAAAAATACTTCAGTTTCCACTGCGAGGCGTGATTGGCGAGACGATCCCGGCATTCGAGTATTGGCATATCGTCTGACAGAATCAGAATAGTAAAAGAAACGTCAAATTGGTCGTTAAGGCATTTTACGAGGTTGTACGCGGTCTCTACGGTTGCGCCGGGGTCAAGCAGCAAAAGATGTTGAAACTCACCGACCGGCAACATTGCGACTACGGGGGCGTTTGAAACGCATAGCTTCTTCAATTTTCCTTCGTCCACCGCGCGTTCTTCGATTTTGAACAAATCTTTTAATGAAGGGTACAGGTGATCCTGTTCGAGGACAAGAAGGCTGTAGCGATCGGTAAGGGTCAACTTGAATTCGTTCGATTTTTCGGATGGGTTGTTTTTAAGCGCGCTGGCGACCATTGCGTGAAAACTCGCTTCCGCCGACAGTCTTTGTGTGCGCCGCTTTGCAGCCAGCGATTCTCGCGCCTTCTCTACTACCTGACGAAGTTGTTCGGCCCGGATCTCGTGCTTGAGCAGATATCCCTGAACCCCAAGATCCAGCGCTGACTTTACATACGAAAACTCCTCATAGGCGGTCAGAAAGTAGACCATGGTTTCCGGCTCGATGGCAAGAATCTCCTTTGCGAGTTCAATTCCGGTCATCAGCGGCATTTGAATGTCGACCAGCACAAACTCCGGTCTGTATTTCTTAAAGCATGCCCAGGCTTTCTTGCCATCAGTTGCGGAGAGCACCGTTTCAACGCCGCATTCGTTCCAGTTCAGCATGGACACAAAGTAATCCAGAATAAGCGGATTATCGTCCGCAAGAAGAACCTTCATGCAGATCCTCCATTCTAACGCGTTGTCATAGCTATGCTGACAGTATAGCATGTCGATAGAAAAATTTCCATAGCTCATTCGACAAATTCCGCTAAAACGCACACAAATAGTAATATAACGAAGGAATTCTTATATATTCCTGATATGCATATAAGAATACATTTGTGGTTGGTAATTATCTTATATTGAAAGCATTACTGAAAATGCTATGATATGAAATGCAAGTACGCCTTTGGTAAACAGGCAAAAAGAAGAAACGACACCATGCTCAAGGAGGTGACGCGAACTTATAACAGGGGACTGCTTAACGGAATGTTTAAAAAGTAATTGGAGGAGGAACTATCGATGAAAAAGTTGGTTTGTTGGGTTACTGTAATTATGATGCTGCTCACGTGCTGCCCGATGGCATTCGCACAGGAGGCTGAGTTGTTGCTGGTCGCCGAGACCGTCTACGGAACGGTTTCCGGAGTTGCGGAAACTGAAGACGTTGCGATTTTTAAGGGCGTTCCATATGCCGCGCCGCCGGTGGGCGAGCTTCGCTGGAAAGCGCCGCAGGATCCGGAAAGCTGGGAAGGTGTGCTTGCGTGCGATGAATACGCGCCGATGGCTATGCAGATTCTCAGCACAACGGATTGGTACGGCCCCGAATTCTACTATGAATATATGGACAGCTATCCGAACATGAGCGAGGATTGTCTGTACCTGAATGTAGCGACGCCCGCGACGTCGGTTGACGACAATTACCCCGTAATCGTCTATATCCATGGTGGAGCCAATATGCACGGATATTCCTATGAGCCGGAATTTGATCCCACACAGTTGGCTAACAAGGGCGTCGTCGTCGTCACGATCGGTCATCGCCTGGGTCTGTTTGGATATATGGCCACCCCGGAATTGTCCGAAGATTCCGATTACGGAAGCTCAGGCAATTATACGCTGCTCGACCTCATCAAGGGACTTGAGTGGGTTCAGGAAAACATCGCTTCCTTCGGCGGCGATCCTTCCAGGGTTACTATTGCTGGACAGAGCGCCGGCGCTGGCAGCGTTTTGAACCTCATGGTATCACCCATGGCCAAGGGGCTGTTCCATAACGCGTTTCTTTCAACTCGCAGTATAAATGTGTTTGGCACCATAA
>JAUNBY010000038.1 GCA_030526935.1 Clostridia bacterium | reverse complement strand
TTCATCTATGCAGATAATGCTGCAACGACATTCACCCTTTGTCGCCTTTCATATGAATATAAAATTTCACCTTTTTTCTTCATAAGTCTTGTTTCCTGGTTGCGTGTGGCGTATAATAAAATAGATATATGAACGCGTTTATGGAGGAGGTAATTCCTATGAGTATATTGCAGGCATTCTGGCTTGGTCTCGTGCAGGGCCTTACGGAGTTTTTGCCGGTCAGTTCGTCGGGGCATTTGCTTCTGCTGGGCAAGGTATTTGGCATAGCCAATTCCTCTCTGACATTCGAGGTTTTACTGCATGTGGGCACGTTGCTGGCGGTCGTAGCCATATATTGGAAGAGGATCGTCAACCTGTTCGTTCACCCGCTCAAGTCCGAACTGCTTTATCTCGTCGTCGCGACTATACCCGCGGTTATAGCGGCGCTTCTCATAAACTTTGAGGACGCCTTCGCCGGAGAGTATCTGGGATTCTCGTTTCTGCTGACGACGTTGATACTCTGGCTCGCCGACCTCGTTGGGGGACTTGCGCCAAAGGTCAAAAATGTAAACTGGGCCAACGCCATAGTCATGGGCATAATGCAGGCGCTCGCGATATTGCCGGGCGTTTCGCGCTCAGGTTCCACCATCTCCGGCGGCGTCGCGACCGGACTTTCCAGAAAGCGCGCGTCCGACTTCGCGTTCATGATGTCTATACCCGCCATAATAGGAAGCGTCGTGCTCGAACTTAAGGGCGCGCTCGAAACGGGCTTTTTCATCGCCGAGTCGGAGGTTACGGCGGTCATAGTCGGCGTAGTCACGGCCGCGGTGTCGGGCTTCCTGGCGATAAAGCTCATGCTCGCGATAGTTCGCAGGGTGAGGCTCACCTGGTTTGGCCTTTATACGGGGCTTCTGGGAGTGCTGGTGCTGCTTGACCAGTACGTGTTCCATTATGTGTTCACGCTATGAGGCTGTTCTTTGGAATAGAGCTTGACGAGCGCGCGCGTATCGCGGCGGTTAAATGCATGGATTCATTAAGGCGCGATATCGACGCCCGCTTCGTCGACAACGATAACCTTCATATGACGGTCTGCTTCGTGGGCGAGGTAGATGTTACGATGCTTAAACGCGTGGAAGAAATAGGCGAAAAGGCCGCCATTTTGTCCACCGGACGTAAACTGACTCTTTCTAAATTGGGTTTTTTTGGAACTCCTTCCAACGCCATACTCTATATTGGCGTGGACGGGGCACATGGCTTTGCCTCTTTGTCTGACAGCCTTAAAAAGAATTTGACGCTTGCCGGGCTTCCCTGCGATCCCAAGCGATTCTCGCCGCATATCACAATAGCCAGAAGAGCTTTCGTCACTCCCCGGATCATAAATGAAATGTCACCCGAAAGCATAACGTGGAACGCCGGACATCTCACGCTTTTCGACAGCGCGAGAATATCCGGCCGATTGGTATATACCCCGGTATGCCGCTGGCCTCTGAATCGATAATAAGCGCTTACAGCGCGTTGAATGGAGGAAAAACGATGCAGATTAAAAAGATAACGGACCCGTCGTTCAAGGAATACGGAAAGGTGATAACCGGCATAGACGTAAGCGCCCTGATGAGCGAGATGGAAAAAACTCCCGCTCCCGACGAGGTGATATACGTCCCCTCCGACGAGCGCCTCGAAAAGCTCGAGGTGTTTGACGAGTTTAGAGACGTTTGCTTCGGCGGAATGCCCGTACAGCTCGGCTACTGCAACGGACTCAACCACACGCTCAACGCCCTGGAGTATCATCGCGACAGCGAGGTCAACCTGGCCTGCACCGATTTGATATTCCTTCTGGGTCGCGAACAGGACGTCGATTTTGATAATTTCACCTACGACACCTCAAAGGTCGAAGCATTCCTGATACCAAAGGGAACGCTGGTCGAGGTCTACGCGACGACGCTTCATTATGCCCCGATTTCATATAACGACGGCCATTTCCGCTGCGTCGTCGTGCTGCCGCGCGGGACAAACTTCCCACTCGAACGCAAGAACAAGGGCGTCGGCGAGGACAAGCTTCTGACGCATGTAAACAAATGGCTTCTTGCTCATCCCGACGCGGGCATAGAGGGAGCGCACGCGGGACTTGTCGGCGAGAATCTGACCGTGTAAAACAAATTCGTATGTATCTGATTTTAACATACATGAGTTATAATAAAAATGTTTAGCCTTCAACCGAAATAATGGAGGTATGTACATGAGCAAAGTTTTTGAGATACAGCACCCACTCATAATCCACAAGTTGTCGCATATGCGCGATGTGGAGACGGGAACCAAGGATTTTCGCGAAATGCTCGAGGAAATAGCCATGCTTATGGCCTACGAGGTCACGCGGGATCTGCCGCTTAAAAAGATCGAGATAACCACTCCCATTTGCAAATGCGAAACAAAGGTATTGTCCGGCAAGAAGATCGCCATCGTGCCGATTTTAAGGGCGGGTCTGGGGATGGTAGACGGCATGACAAAGCTCGTTCCCACGGCTAAAGTCGGGCATATAGGGCTTTATCGCGATCCCGTGACGCTCAAGCCCATCGAGTATTACTGCAAGCTCCCCGGCGATATCGAGGACAGGGATATAATAGTCGTAGATCCCATGCTCGCCACCGGAGGAAGCATGATAGCCGCCATTGACAGCCTTAAAAAGCGCGGCTGCAAGTCGATAAAGGCCATGTGTCTCATTGGCGCTCCCGAGGGCATAGAGGCAATGCAAAAGGCCCATCCGGACGTGGATATATACATCGCCGCCATAGACGAAAAGCTCGACGAGCACGGATATATCGTTCCGGGACTGGGCGACGCGGGAGACAGGATATTCGGTACTAAATAACCGGCCGTTATCGGCGGGGGAGGGAAGAACTGTTGGCAAACGAAGTGCTTAAACAGATAGAGGAAGCCGAGAAAAAAGCCGAATCTATCAGGCTGTCTTCCGTCAGGGAGGCGCGGGACATGATTAAGGGCGTCGAGGAGGCCGGCGCCGCTAACGCGAGGCAATCCGCGAAGCACAACGGCGAGGAATCGCAGAAAAAGCTCGAGGCGGCAAGAAGCCTTATCGACCAGGAGATAAAGAACCTCGAAGCCCGCAAAGCGGAAGAAAGACAGGCCATCCGCGAAAAGGCCGTTGAGAATGTCCGCGAAGCCGGGCGGATGATCTTTGAAAGGGTTGTCGGTTATGGCGATAATTAGTATGAAGAAAGTGACCCTGCTCGCCCTTAAAAAGGATAAGCACAGGCTTTTTAAGGCGATGCAGCGCTTGGGCTGCGTGCAGGTCACTCAGGCGGAAGATGACGAGGCCGCGCATATCGACGAGGCGAATCAGGAGAAGGCGAACAGCCTTCAAAAGACCATCGCAAGGCTCGATCTGGCAATCGCGCGTTTGTCGGCTTACGATAAGAACAAGCCCGGTATGCTGTCGCTGAAGCCCGTCGCCAACGCCGATCAGGTGGCGGCGACCGTCGCGGCCTCCAGCGAGATAATGTCCTACGTGGACGAGGTCGAAAAGATCGAGAGAACCAGGGTCGAATTGAAAACCCGGGAGGCTCGCGAGACGTCCATGCTCGAACAGCTCTACCCGTGGGGATTTCTCGATATACCCCTAAACAAGCTGGGCGAAACAAAATTTGCGGTGACGGAACTTGCGTCCATACCCTCCCGCGAATACGAGGCGTTCCAGAACGATTTGCGCGAAATCGGCCAATGCGAGTTAGAGGAAGTGTCAAACGTCCGGGAGACTGTGAATCTGTTCATCGCTTATCACAAGGACGTTAAGGAACAGGTTGACGAAGCCATGCGCGCGCGCTCGGCGACGCGCGTGACATTCGACGGCATAGAGGGAACCGTGGCTCTTGCCATAGATCAGGCGAACGGCAGGCTCAACCGCATAGAGGAGGTAAGGCGTGAATTACAGGTTCAGCTTGAAAAGCTCGCCGGACACCTTGCCGAAATACGCCTCCTGCGAGACATTGAGGCCACTGAAAGGGATCTTGCGGAATCGGCCTCGCGCTGCCTCGACACTCACTCGGCCTTCGTAATGACCGGCTGGGTCGAGGAAGACAGGATCGAAAAGCTGGAGGCTGAAATTAAGAAGATCGAGCCGGAGGCGCAGATAGAGTTCGCCGATCCCGCGGACGATGAAACGCCCCCGACGCTCATGAAGAACAACGACTTCGTTTCTCCCTTCGAGTCGATAGTCAAAATGTTCGCCATGCCCGATCCGAGGGGCTTGGATCCCACGGCGATAATGCTTCCGTTCTGGATTTGCTATTTCGGAATGATGCTCTCCGACGCGGGATACGGCGTACTTCTGGGAATAGCGGGCGGCTTTATATGGTATAAGCTCAGGAATCAGGGCATAGGCAAAATGGCGTTCATAATATCCCTCGGAGGACTGGCGACGGTATTCTGGGGAAGCATATACGGCTGCTGGTTTGGAGAGACGGTCGGACATCCGATTATCAACCCCATGAACGACGCCATAACGCTCCTTCTCGTATGCGTTGCGGCGGGCGCGGTGCACCTTCTGACGGGTCTTGGCATAGCCGCCTATATGAATATAAAGCGCGGCAAGCCGTGGGACGCGCTTTTCGATCAGGGGTTCTGGGTATTGCTTCTTGCGGGACTGGGACTTATGCTAGTGGCGGGAACCGCAGGGCAGATAGTCGCCATAATCGGCGCCGCCGGCATTATAGCAACGGGCGGCCGTGGCAAAAACGGCAATATCATAAGCAAGATAGTGGGCGGATTTGCCTCTCTCTACGGCGTGACCGGGTATCTGTCCGATTTGCTGAGCTACGCGAGGCTTTTCGGAATGGGCCTGGCGACGGGCGTCATAGGCATGGTCGTAAACATGCTGGCGGGACTTATAATGACAAGCCCCGTGGGTATAGCATTAGGCTGCGTGGTGCTCCTTTTCGGGCATTCGCTCAACCTGGCCATCAATACCCTTGGCGCATACGTTCACTCGTGCAGGCTTCAGTTCATTGAATTCTTCGGCAAGTTCTACGAGTCGGGCGGAACTGATTTCAGCCCCCTCGAGAATAAGACGCGCTATGTCAATATAGCGAATTGATAAAACTTATTTTGGGTTTCTGCGGCGAAAGCCGTTGAACGATTAACAAGGAGGATTAGTAAAATGGAAGAACTGGTTACTGTCGTCGGTGGTATAACAATCGGTCATGTTTACGCGCTTATCGGCGCGGTTATAGCGGTGTTTCTGGCGGGCATCGGCTCCGCTCGCGGCGTGGGTATAGCCGGTGAAGCGGGCGCTGGCGTAATCGGCGAAAATCCCGACGTGTTCGGCCGCGTTCTGGTTCTGGAACTTCTTCCCGGTACGCAGGGCATATACGGATTCCTCATCGGAATTATCGTGCTTATAAAATTGAACTTCCTTAACGGCGTCGCCAACTGGACGGTTATGACCCCCGAACAGGGACTTATAATACTTGCCGGATGCCTGCCCATCGCGGTCGTAGGACTTCTCTCCGGTATCGCCCAGGGCCGCGTTTCCGCCGCCTCCATCGGCCTTCTCGGAAAGCGCCCCGAATCAAGCGGACAGGGCATATCGATGACGGTTATGGTCGAGACCTACGCGGTTTTGGCGCTGCTCGCGTCGTTCCTGATCGTATGGTTCGCGGTTTGATCCGGGAAAAATGCGTTAAAGGAGGGTTTGGCCAGTGAAAGCTGACGCAATCACGGCGAGGATCATCGAGGACGCCAACCTGCAAGCCGAAAGGACGCTCGCGGAAGCCCGCGTGAAAGCCGAAAAGATGCAGGCTGAATTCGAAGCGGAGCTTGAAAAGAAGCAAAAGGATTCCGAAGCGCAGACGGAGAAGCAGATTTCCGACATGCGCGACAGAATGCTTCGAATGGCTCAGCTCGACCAGAAAAAACAGATGCTCGCGGTCAAGCGCGAGGTAATCGACATGGCTTTTGAAGACGCGCTTGAACGCATGTATAAAATGCCCGCGGATAAAAAGCGCGAGTATATCAAAAAGCTCATAATCGAATCGGCCGAGGGCGGCGAAATGGTCATACCCTCGAAACCCGATGAAGCCGTATTCGACGAAGGGTTTATGGCACAGGTAAACGAGGCCGTTCAAAAGGCCGGAAAAGAGCCGTTAAAGAAGTCCGACGCGGCGCGCGATATAGACGGGGGATTTGTGCTGTCGAAGGACGGCATGGAGATAAACTGCGCCTATAAAGCGGTTCTCGGACAATACAGATCCGCTCTCGAGGCGGAAGCGGCGGCGCTTATCTTTAATTGACGAAGCGGAGGTATCGATATGCCACAATGTAGCCCGGCTTACGCGGTCGGACGCGTTCGAGCGCTCGAGGGTACGCTTATCGGCAAGTCCGCCGTCGAAAGATTGGCGGCGTGCGAATCGATAGAGGAAATGTGCCGCGCGCTAAGCGAATCAGGTTGGGGCGACGCGAAAAGCCGCAAGGATATCGACGCGCTTTGCGACGAGCACATGAAAAGGGCCTGTAAGCTTGTAAAGGACACCACCAGCGACGAGCGCATAACCGATTGCTTCTTAATCGGTTACGACGCTTTGAACCTGAAGACGATTTTTAAGTCGAGGGCTTTGGATACGCAGGCGCCGCTCAGCGAACTGGGTATATTCGACCCGGAAAAGCTTCGCCGCGACGTAGAGGAGCGTTCGTACTCCGATCTTCCAAAGCCTTTCGCCGAGGCGATGCGCCTTATAGACAGGCAATCCGCCATGTCGCTGGATCCCCTTTTCGTAGACAGCGAAATAGACAAGGCGATGTATCGCTTCATAGCCGAAAGAATCGCGCCTGTCAAGGATGAGACTATAAGGCTTTACTTCACCTGCAAGGCGGAATTTGTCAATTTGCTCATCGCCCTGCGCTCCGGGGCTATGAAGCGCGGCGCGGCGTTTGCCCGCAAGCTTTTCGTCGAGGGCGGAACGCTCTCGTTCGATATGCTCGAAAAGGTAGCGGAAGAGCCTGAGAGAGCCTATGATTTGATAAGGCTTCGTCCCTACGCGGATAAACTGGCCAAAAGCGTCAAGGCTATCGACACGGGCGCCATAGAGCGCGCGGCGGACGATTACCTTCTCGACCTCATGAGGCCCGAAAGGTACGCCCCCACGAGCATAATTCCGCTATTGGGTTATTTATTGGCGCGTTCGCGCGAGGCGATGGCTATAAGGCTCATAGCCGCCGCGAAGATGGCCGGGACGCCCGGCGAAAAGGTTATTTCACGCCTCAGGGCGATGTACTGATCAGCGGCAGGGCGTAAACACACATCAGGAGGGCGAAGAATATGCGTAAGATTGCCGCTGTCGGGTCCCGGGATACCGTTTTGGCGTTTAAGGCGCTGGGACTTGAGGTAGTGCCCGTGGAAACCGCGCAGGAGGCTTCGAAAGCCGTGTTCGACCTGGCGCAGAACGATGTGCCGGTGATATTCGTCACGGAAGAATTCGTAAGTCAGATAGGCGATACCATAGACCGCTATAAAACCAGCGCCTTGCCCGCGATCATCCCCATACCGGGTTCCACCGGTTCGACGGGAGAGGGCATGCGCCGTATAAAGGCCAACGTGGAAAAGGCGGTCGGAGCAGACATACTATTTAAGGAAGAAGGTTGACGGGATGCGGCAGGGAATCATCACAAAGGTCGCGGGACCTTTGATCGTCGCAGACAATATGGGCGACGCCACGATGTATGACGTGGTGCGCGTCTCGCAGGCGAAGCTCATAGGCGAGATAATAGAGCTTCGCGGAGAACATGCGTCCATACAGGTCTACGAGGAAACGGCGGGCATAGGCCCGGGAGAGCCGGTATATTCGACGGGCGCTCCCCTGTCCGTGGAATTGGGACCGGGACTTATAGAATCGATATTTGACGGCATACAGCGCCCCCTGACCTCCATTCGCGAGGTAGCGGGCGACCGCATAACGCGCGGCATAGACGTCCATTCGCTCGACCGCGAAAGGGTCTGGTATTTCAAAGCCACCAAGTCGGTCGGCGATGAGATAGTCGGCGGCGATATAATCGGAGTCGTTCAGGAAACCTCAGTGGTAGAACACCGGATAATGACGCCTCCGGACGTAAAGGGCAAGATCGAGTGGATAACGACGGGCGAGGCCAGGATCGAAGACGTAGTTTGCAAGGTCAGGCTTGAAAACGGCGATATTCGCGAGCTTACCATGATGCAGAAATGGCCGGTAAGACGCAGCCGCCCCTATGTCGAGAAGATAGCGCCCAACGAGCCGATGGTAACGGGTCAGCGCGTCATAGACACGTTCTTCCCCATAGCCCGAGGCGGCGTCGCGGCGGTTCCTGGCCCCTTCGGAAGCGGCAAAACTGTCGTTCAGCACCAATTGGCAAAGTGGGCGGACGCCGATATAATCGTATACGTCGGCTGCGGCGAGCGCGGAAACGAAATGACCGACGTTTTGATGGAATTCCCCGAGCTTCACGACCCGAGAACCGGCGAGACGCTGATGAAAAGAACGGTCCTCATAGCAAATACCTCCGACATGCCCGTCGCGGCTCGCGAAGCCTCGATATACACGGGCATAACAATCGCCGAGTACTTCCGCGATATGGGCTATAAGGTCGCGATAATGGCCGACTCCACGTCGAGATGGGCGGAGGCTCTCAGAGAAATGTCCGGACGCCTCGAGGAAATGCCCGGCGAAGAAGGATACCCCGCGTATCTGTCAAGCCGCATAGCGGAGTTCTACGAGAGGGCCGGCTGGGTTCAGTGCATAGGCTCCGACGGGCGCAAGGGCGCCATATCCGCCATAGGCGCGGTTTCGCCTCCCGGCGGCGACACTTCGGAACCAGTATCTCAGGCGACTCTCAGAATCGTCAAGGTCTTCTGGGGACTGTCGGCGCAGTTGGCGTACAAGAGGCACTTCCCCGCCATCGACTGGCTTACTAGCTACTCGCTTTACGTTGACAGGATGGAAGACTGGTTCACCGACGAGGTCGCTCCAGACTGGAACGAGAAGCGCGCCGAAGCCATGAGAATGCTTCAGGAAGAATCGGAGCTTGAGGAAATCGTAAGGCTGGTCGGCGTAGACGCGCTGAGCTTCAAGGACAGGCTTACGCTCGAATCCGCGAGAATGCTTCGCGAGGACTATTTGCACCAAAACGCCTTCGACGACGTGGACACCTATTCGTCGCTCGACAAGCAGTATCGCATGCTTTCGCTGATACTCGATTACCAGCATAAGGGACAGCAGGCGCTTGAGCGCGGCGCGGAATTTAACAAGATAACCGCCCTGCCCGTAAGAGAGCGCATAGGCCGCGCGAAGTACATACCCGAGGACGAGCTTGTGCAGTTCGACGCCATTGAGTCCGAGCTTAACGACCAGATGTCACATCTGACGGAAGGAGAATTATAATATGTTAAAGGAATATTCTACCATCCGCGAGGTAGTGGGACCATTGATGATGGTCGAGGGTGTGAGCGGCGTTAAGTATTCGGAGCTTGTGGAAATCGTACAGGCGAACGGCGAGGTCAGAAACGGCCGCGTGCTCGAGGTTGACGGCGATAAGGCCATGCTGCAGCTTTTCGAAAGCTCGCAGGGACTCAAGATCGAAACCGCGAAGGCCCGCTTTCTGGGCCGTTCCATAGAACTTTCTGTGTCTATGGACATGCTTGGCCGCGTATTCGACGGACTGGGACGCCCCAAGGACTCAGGCCCCGAGATAATCCCCGAAATGCGCATGGATATGAACGGCTCGCCTATAAACCCAGCCGCGCGCGACTACCCCAACGAGTTCATACAGACCGGCGTTTCCGCCATCGACGGACTGAATACGCTGGTTCGCGGACAAAAGCTGCCCGTGTTCTCGGGAAGCGGTCTTCCCCACGCGCAGCTCGCGGCGCAAATCGCGCGCCAGGCTAAGGTTTTGAGCGCGCACGAGGATTTCGCGGTCGTGTTCGGAGCCATAGGTATAACCTTCGAGGAAGCCGATTTCTTCATAAGCGACTTCAGGCGCACGGGCGCCATAGACCGCGCGGTGCTGTTTATGAACCTCGCCAACGACCCGCCAATCGAGCGCTTCGCGACGCCTCGTATGGCGCTTACGGCGGCGGAGTATCTGGCGTTTGAGAAGGACATGCAGGTGCTGGTCATACTCACCGACATAACCAACTACGCCGAAGCCCTGCGCGAAATCTCAGCGGCCCGCAAGGAAGTTCCCGGACGCCGCGGATATCCCGGATACCTCTACACCGACCTCGCGACAATGTACGAGCGCGCCGGCCGCATAAGGGGCAAGAAGGGATCGGTCACCATGATACCGATACTGACCATGCCCGAGGACGACAAGACCCACCCGATACCCGACCTCACCGGATACATAACCGAAGGTCAGATAATCTTAAGCCGCGAGCTTAACCGCAAGGGACTCCAGCCGCCCATAGACGTTCTGCCCTCGCTCTCGCGCCTTAAGGACAAGGGCATAGGAAAGGGCAAGACCAGAGAAGACCACGCGCCGACGATGAACCAGCTGTTCTCCGCGTATTCGCGCGGAAAGGACGCCAAGGAACTTGCGGTCATACTGGGCGACGCGGCGCTTAGCGACACCGATAAGATATACGCCAAATTCGCCGACGCCTTTGAAAAGAAATATGTCGCTCAGGGCTACAATACCGACAGATCCATAGAGGAAACGCTCGATTTGGGCTGGGAACTGCTGAGTATGCTGCCACGCTCGGAGCTGAAGCGCATACGCGACGACATGCTCGACAAGTATCTCCCCAAGGAGGAGTAGCTTATGGCGCTTTTAAACGTTAACCCTACGCGCATGGAGCTTACGACCCTCAAAAGGCGGCTTAAAACCGCGACGAGGGGACATAAGCTGTTAAAGGACAAGCGCGATGAGATGATGCGCCGCTTCGTAATACTCGTGCGCGAAAACGCGCGTCTTCGAATGGAAGTGGAAAAGGCGCTGTCGGAAGCGCTCGGCGAGTTCGCGCTGTGCTCGGGAGTTATGGAGCCGGAGGCGCTGGAGGAAGCGGTGCTGTACCCCGCGAGGTCGGCAAAGCTCAACATCGGCAAGAAGAACATCATGTCGGTCGACGTGCCCATGCTCGAGGTGGATGAGCAAAGCCTCGGAGAAACGGTTCTTTCCTACGGCCTCGCTCAGACATCCTCTCAATTAGACGGCGCCATAGCGAGCCTGGCCGACGTGCTTCCCGAGATGATAAAGCTCGCCGAAATTGAAAAGACCTGTAATCTCTTGGCCGACGAAATAGAAAAGACGCGCCGCCGCGTAAACGCGCTGGAATACGTGATGATACCCGACCTGCATGAAACCATACGCTTCATAACGATGAAGCTCGACGAAAACGAGCGCTCCTCGCAGACGCGGCTCATGAAGGTCAAGGATATGATTACCGAACGCGGTCAGGCGGGATAGCGACTTAAGCAGCGGCGCTTCAGTTGAAAAACGAAGCGCCGCATATGGTTTTACTATAGAGATTTCCGTCCCCGGCTTACGACCTTTGGTATGTAATTTGCAATAAATCTTAAGCATTGTACATAAAGGACGCGCGATGATACAGCAAAAAGCCTATGAGTCCCTTAAACGGCATGGATTCCACTTCAACAAGTCGCTCGGGCAGAATTTCCTGCTGAACGACGGTATAATCTCCGACATCGTTGAAAAGACCGGCATCGCGCGGGGCGACCGCGTCGTCGAGATCGGCGCGGGGGCGGGCGTGCTGACGGCAAAACTCGCCTCAACCGGCGCGAAAGTCATAGCGATAGAGATAGATAAAAACCTGGAACCGGTATTGCGGGAAGTTCTCGCCGGATATGACGCGCGTATAATCATAGCCGACGCCCTCAAATGCGACATCGCGGCTCTTTTCCCCGAAACGCGCTTTCACGTGGTTGCGAATCTGCCGTATTATATAACGACCGACGTTATGATGAACCTGACGGCGATAGATACCCTCGATTCGATTACGGTGCTCGTTCAGCAGGAGGCCGCGTCCCGAATAGCGGCGAACGTCGGAGAGGAAGGCTATTGCGCGCTGTCGGCCGTCGTGCGTCTTTTTGGAAAAGCTCAAACGCTCATGGACGTGGAGCCGGGCGCCTTCACGCCGCCTCCGCACGTGCAGAGTTCTCTTTTAAGGGTAGAGCGCCATGATGATGATACGCGCGACAAGAGGACGATCGACGCTACGCGACGGGTTATCAGGGCGGTATTCGCCATGCGCCGAAAGACGCTCGTGAACAATATCACATCCGCCTTCGGCCTTACAAAGCAGCAGACGACTCAGATTGTCGAATCTTGCGGCTTGTCCGCCAATATACGCGGCGAAGCCCTAGGCATCGATGAAATGACGCGGCTCGCCCGGGAACTTATAGATCGTGAGATTATAAAATAGAAACTTTTTGTGAACATGACATTTCGGGCGAAAATAGGTGTATAATAAGACTTATACATCTGATAAAGGAGTTGTATCACCCATGCAGGACGACAAGAACTTCGATTTGGATCAGCAGCCGAAAGAAGTATCGGAACAGACGAACGAGCAATCGGTCGAACAATCCGATGAAATCATAGGGGAGCAATCCGGCGAGCAGCAACCGGAAGAAAAAAACGAACAGCCCGCCGCGAAGAAGAAAAAAAGCGTGAAAAGAGAAATACTTGAATGGGTTTTGTGCATAGTCGGAGCCGTCGCCATAGCGCTGGTCGTAAGGACGTTTTTATTTGAGTTCGTGCGCGTCGACGGACAGTCGATGGCGGAAACATTGCAAGACGGCGAACGCATGTTCGTGACGAAGCTGGATTACTGGACGGGCGACCCCGAAAGGTTCGACGTGGTAATCTGCCACTATCCCGACAGGGGCTGGACGGATTTCGTCAAGCGCGTCGTGGGCGTTCCGGGGGATACCGTCGCCATGTTAAACGGCACGTTGATTCTGAACGGAAAGGCGGTGGACGAGCCATATATCACGCACAAGGCGAATTATAATATGCCGGCGGTAACGCTGGGCGAAGACGAGTACTTCGTCCTTGGAGATAACCGCTCAAATTCCAACGACAGCCACATCATAGGCCCCTTGAAGAGAAATCTGATAATCGGACACGTCAGGTGCGTCATTTTCCCCTTTAACTCGTTCAGGGAGATATCGGGGGATGAAGCCGTGATTGCCGCTTAGTCGCGTAAGGCGGCTTTGGACGTATGGATTGGCGGCGCCCGCACAAAATGCGGGCGCCGTTTTAATGCCAAAAGGCTCGCACCGACGATAATCAATAATCAGGGCGAGACGCACGACTCCGTCGCAGAGTACATTTCCTCAACGATGCCCGTTTTATCGATTAGAGCCTCAACTATTCCTCATCTATCCTCTCGATTTTAAATATCACCGGCCTTGTTCCGTCGGAACAGCAGGTTATCATGATATTCTCCCGGTTCATCCAGCCCTTCATTATCGACCCGCCCTGAAGCCCAGTATAGATATAGCGGGAAATGGCGTCCCACGCCTCCGAACAGTGCGGCATGCGAGGCCCTCCGGCTACCGTATCAGGGTCGGCGGTCGTCTTTGTCAGGGTGTTCAGCCCCATGCGCCAGAAATCATCCTTATCGCCGTCGCGCTCAAAAATGAACTCGTCGCCGATGTTGTAGCACGGGCACGCGCCCGATGACGGATCCGCGCAATACCGTCGCTGTAATTCCGGATATAGCATCTTATCCAGTACCGTCAGTTTAACTTTATGCTTCATATTCAACCTCCTGTCTCGCGTCAATTGCAGTAAATACTTTTACCAAATTCGAAAGCCCTTTTAAGATGATTTGTCCTGTCGATCCGCGGTTTGCCATTTGTATCGCCGCATCCGCCCGCAAGGAGCATTCCCCTGTCGCGGAAACCGATATAGTTGATGATCGCGAAACGATAATACGAAATGGCCTGTTCATAGGTCCAGAAGTTGTCGTCGGCCGAAGTCATCAACAACGCCGCGTCTTTCACGGGATATCGTTCATACCGGCCACAGGGCGGATCGCGGTCTTCCTCGGCGATGCAGTAAAACCTCTCGATAAATGCCTTCAGTTGAGATGAAACAGTCCAAAACAGCAGCGGAGAGGCGAAAACTATCAGGTCGGCTTTTTTAATCTCCGGAATCATTTCGTTAAAGCCATCCCTCTGGACGCATGGCTTCCCATAGCGGCAGGCGTTGCAGCCGAGACAGCCTCTGACCTCCTGATTTTGCAAAGAAACAATCCGCACGACGTGGCCCGCTTCGCGGGCGCCTTCTGAAAACGCTTCAACCAGCTGCGCCGTATTCCCGCGCGGACGCCCTCCGCCGCGGACTATCATAATCTCTTTCATAAACGATCACACCGCGCAAATAAAACGATGCCCATATCTGCCACGCCCCCTCCATTCATCATCCATTGAGTTGTTGTTGTTCCCTTTACGATGTATTATATCTTATTTCTTTCATCATAGTCAACGCTTTATTCGAAATTAATTTATTGCGCGAGTTTCAACGCCATTTTTGGCCCCGATTGAAACCCCAACTGCCCCCCAAAAAGAAGCAAAAAAAGGTAGCTCAT
>JAUNBY010000442.1 GCA_030526935.1 Clostridia bacterium | reverse complement strand
CATCGGCGTCGTGCGAAACGGCGTCGATATTGACCGAACGAACGGCAAAGAGATTTACACTTTTGACGTGCTGCCAGACACCTATCTTTCCGACATGCTCGACTACATCGTCTCCGAGATACGCACTTCGGAATACACCGTACTTCTCGACTGGGTATGCTGGCTTGACGAAGTTCCCGACTCCATGTGGAGACTTCCGCGTATATTGGATGAAAACCGCATTGATGGGCTTTTGTGGGCGAGCGGATGCATGATTCCGCAAACCATCGAAAAGCTCATGCGGTTCAAGTTTCCAGTCGTCCTCATCGGCGGTCGCACCTCGGAATACGACTGGGTGGATACCAATCCGGAAAACGGCATAACCTTGGCAGTCGATCATTTGGCAAAGCGCGGGCACCGCGAGATCGCCTTTATAAACGGCCCTGGATTTACGCAGACCTCGCCAAGAAAGCTTACCGGATTCCTCGGGGCGATGCAAAAAAATGCGCTCGCCGTAAAGGACGAGTGGCTGGAAACGGCCAGTTTCTCCGGACAGGGCGGATACGATGCGATGCGCCGTATAATCGCCAAGGGGGTTCTTCCCACGGCCGTCGTCACGGCGCAGGACGCCATAGCGGTCGGCGCGTTGCGATATATGTATGAAAATGGTCTGTCCTGCCCGGGTGATCTATCCATCATAGGGTATGAGGACGGACTTCTTGCCGAATACGCCTATCCCCCTCTGACTACGGTGTGCAGCCGGAAAAGTGAACTGGGTCGCACCGCCGCAAGGGTACTGTTAAATCGCATGGAGAACCCCAACGCAAACCGAGTACGCATGATTATCGAGCCATATCTTGTCGAACGTGCTTCGGTGCGCAATTTATAAGGTAAAGTATTGCGGCCGCAGTATAGGACGCCAACGCCTTGCAAAAAATTGTAACGTTACAAATTGTTTTTTCGCTGATGCGGCTCTATTAAGGAAGTGTATTTATGGAGAAGCTGGTGGAAGCCGAAAGGGATTTACTGGTGCGCGCGAAGGCAGACGTCATGGTTGCCGGAGGCGGCGTGGGCGGCGTTATGGCGGCGATCTCCGCCGCGAGAAACGGCGCCAAGACGGTATTGGCGGAAAGAGCGCCGTTTCTTGGAGCGGTGGCGACGATGGGGCTCCCGCTGCAGGGGTTTTGCGGCAGCGACGGACGCCAGGTGGTTTTCGGGCTTGCGGACGAGTTTCGCAGGCGACTGATTGAAATAGGCGGCGCGACGGATTTTATCCCCTGCGCGATGCACAATCCCTATGTCATAGTGGATACCGAAAAGGTCAAGCTCATATGCCAGAGGATGCTGCTCGAAGCGGGCGTAGAGCTGCTTTTGAACGCGCCCGTGGTCGCGGCGGCGGTCGAAAACCACGCGCTCAAAGCCTTGATTGTCGAGGGAAAGTCCGGCCGGGAAGCCATATCGGCGAGTCAGTTCATAGACTGCACGGGGGATGCCGACGTGGTGAAGCTCTCCGGTGGGCGTTTCAAGTTCGCCGACAGATCGGTTCTTCAAGCGAAAACCCTCAACGTGCAAATGGCGGGCGTCGATATACGCGCCATACAAAAGGAATTGCGCGACAACCCCGAAAGCGCGTCGCTTTATCCCCTTTTGCCCAAAAACCAGTTCGTAAACGCCGACAGGTATATATTGGTCGGGCTTCCCGAGTACATAAAAAGGGCGGAAGAAAACGACGCGGACGCTCTTTGGGGGAACGTGTGCTACATCACGCAGGTAAACGACGGCTGCGTATGCCTGAACTCTGTTCACGTAAGCGGTCTGAATCCCTGCGATACCGCGCAGCTGACACAAATTGAAACAACCGGACGCGAACAGGCGTGGCTAGTCGCGGACTTCATGAAAAAATACATACCGGGCTTTGAAAACGCCTTTGTCACGGGAACAGGCCCTTGGGCGGGAATACGGGAATCCCGCATAATTGAAGGCCACGATACACTCACTCAAGACGACGTGCGGGCAGGATTGGTGACCGATTCGACGATTGCTCTGGGCTGCTATCCGATAGACTTTCACACAAAGGGAACATCCGACGGCTCCGGCACAGACGCAAAGGATGCGATCGACGGCTTAAGGTTCGAAAAGGTTCCCGTTTACGGCATCCCCTACGGTTGCCTCGTTCCGCGCGGCGTTGAAAACCTTCTCGTGGCGGGACGCGCCATATCTGCTACGCGAACGGCCATGTCGTCCTCGCGGGTCATGGCGCAGTGCATGGCCGAGGGAGAAGCCGCCGGACTCGCGGCCTCGATTTGCGCGCAGGAAGGCTGCTCCCCAGAACAAATCGACGTCGCGCGGCTTCGCTCGATGCTGGTGGACGGAGGCGTTAAACTATCGCGATAGTTATGGCGAGGTTTCGCGTTCAAGGCGGTTACGCGACATGATGTATATGCGATTCTCGACAATGCGTATCAAACAGGCGGCTGTGAGCCAATTAAAGAACAGGAGGTTTTCGGGAGTCGGGGTGTATG
>JAUNBY010000441.1:1502-2507 GCA_030526935.1 Clostridia bacterium | reverse complement strand
GGAGGCTCAGGATATCAACAGAGCCATCAGGATGGCGCTCACATCGGGTTCCGGCCCCGACATAGTCTACCTGGACTGCGGCCCTGGCTATATGGGCGTTATGGCTAATTCCGGACTTCTAATGCCCCTTGACGAAGCCGCCGAAAAATATGGTTGGGGCGAAAAGCTCGCCGGATGGGGACTTGAGGCCGCCACATACAACGGAACGCTTTACGGCATAGCCTGCGAATACGAAATGCTGTGCTGCTTCTACAACAAAGCGATTTTCGAACAGATAGGCGCTACGGTTCCTACGACCTACGACGAGTTTTTACAGGTGTGCCAAAAAGCCAAGGACGCCGGTATCACTGCGATAGTACTCGACGACATGGATCAGTGGCCGGGCTTCCATTATGAGTCGCTGTTCATGGGAGCTTTCGGAGGTCCCGATATGCTTCAGGGCATTATCGATAAGACGCTTGAAGGCGGATTCAACCAGCCCGAACTGGCCGCCGGCCTTGACGCGCTGGCCTCGCTGGTGAAGGAAGGCTATACCACGCCTTACCCCAACGCCATAAGCCATGACGACGCGCTTCGCGACTTCTATTCCGGCGGCGGAGCCATGTATTTCACCGGCACCTGGGCTTGCGACGAAATGACTGCTAACATGGGCGAAAACGTAGGACTGTTTATACTGCCCTCCGCAAACCCGGACATACCCACCACTCCTCCCGTTGGAGTCGGGAGCGGAATGCAGGTCTCGGCCGCGACTCAGCATCCGGACGAAGTTTTCGATCTGTTGGACTATATGTACGACGGCGAGACGGGGGCGAAGACGTGGATGGAGCGTTCCGCAACCATCACCCCCGCGGACGTGGATACCTCTGATATGGTAATAATACCGCTGTTCCAGCAGGTGCTTGATATCGCGGAGAATACCGACGCGTATAACAAGAATCTCGACGTGCTGATGCCGCAAAACGTAAACGACGCCGCCAAGAACTATATGCAGCAATTGCTCGACGG
>JAUNBY010000441.1:0-1492 GCA_030526935.1 Clostridia bacterium | reverse complement strand
ATAATCACCGGACAGCAGGCCGTCGAAATCAAGCAGGCGGAATTGGAAAAAGCCATAGCGGAAGGCAATTTCTAGACTGCGTCGACGCGCTATAAACAAACCGCGCGACTGACGCCGCCGCTTAACGCCCTCCGAACGGAGCATACGCTCCGTTCGGAGGGGACGGATTCAGCAACAATGGAGGTGAGCTTATGCGGGCAAAATTTACAACGCGCTGGTCGCCGATACTGTTCGTATTGCCGGCTTTGGCGTTCTATCTCGTGTTCGTATTCGGGTCTCTCGTAAACACGTTTCGCCTTAGCCTATACGAGTGGGACGGGGCGAATCCCGTAATGAACTTCGTAGGATTTGGCAACTATGCGACGCTTTTTCAGGATCCCCTTATGTGGCAGTCTTTGTATCACAATATTATATGGATATTGGTCACGGTTTTCGTTCCGACGTCGTTCGCTCTTATACTGGCAGTATTACTGTCTACCGATGGTCTCAAGTGTGTGCCGCTTTTCAGGGTGACGTTCTTCATGCCATCGATAGTGTCGATGGTGGTCGTATCCATAGTATGGGGATGGATATTTAACCCACAATACGGCATACTCAATCAATTGCTGGACTTTTTAAATCTGTCGGCGCTTAAGCGTCCGTGGCTTGGGCATCCGGATACCGTATTGGGCGCGCTGCTGACGGCGGGAAGCTGGACTCACTACGGATTTTGCATGGTTATATTTATGGCGTCGCTTCAGGGCATAGATAAGACATACTTCGAGGTCGCCATGATAGACGGGGCGAACGCCATTCAAAAGCTTGTGTACGTAACGGTGCCTCTGCTCCAAAACACGATAACCCTTCTGGTGTTAAACTCCATGATAGGGTCATTCAAGGTATTTGATATAATATGGGCTTCAACCAGAGGAGGGCCGTATCATTCATCGGAGGTCGTATCGACATATTTGTACAACAAAGCTTTCTACATGAACGAAACCGGCAGCGGAGCGGCCATCGCCATGACGCTGGCTGTTATCATAGCGATCTGTTCGGCGGTATACTTCAAAATCGCCGAGCGCGAATAAGGAGGCGACTGTTTTATGAAATCTCGTTGGACATCCTCCAGGGTCGTCAAATTCGCCGCGATCTATCTCGTGCTCATAGCGACGCTTTTTATATCGATTATGCCGATATTCTTTTCCTGGATGGCCGCGTTCAAGCCTGAAAGCGAGTTTTTGACGCACCCTAATCCGCTGTCGTTTCCGCAGACTTGGACCCTTGAAAACTTCGCGGAGGCATGGACAACCGGCAAGATGGGAAGCTATATGCTCAACAGCGTAGCCGTGGCGGTTCCGACCGTCCTTGGAGTGTTGATACTCGCTTCACTGGCGGGCTTCGCGTTTGGCAAGCTTAACTTTCCCGGTCGCGACAAGCTGTTCTTCTTTTTCCTGTTCGGCATGATGGTTCCCGGACAGGCGCTTATAATATCGCTGTTTTATACGGTTCAGGG
>JAUNBY010000440.1 GCA_030526935.1 Clostridia bacterium | reverse complement strand
AATGCATAATGAGTTTCTAACGACGCGTTACGGGAGCGCAATGCGCTCCCGTAACCTTTGAGCTACACGATGGCGGTTTATGCCGTTCAACCGCCCTGCCTGTAGTAGTTGATCAGGCATCCGGCGGCGAGTATATCGCGTTCGGGTGCGGTCAGGGGGTCTAATATGAGCGTTACGCGCTCGGGGGCGCTTTCATCCGTCACTACCCACGCGTCGATTTTCTCCTTGCCCGTTTTGACCGCGTCCAGTATGGACGGCACGAACACCCACGCGCCTTTGACGAACGGCTCGTCGTTATCGGTTCTGAACGGTATCATGCCCCAGTTTATGAGGTTTGTGCGATAGCGCTTCGTCGCGTATTCGCGGGATATATTCGCGCCCGCGCCCAAAACGCGCTGGCACGACGCCGCCTGTTCGCGCGCGGAGCCGTCGCCGGGCTTATGAGCGTAGATGGCGCTCGCTATTACCGTACCGGTCGGATCGGCCTGTACTCCCGCGGATGTCAGTGATTCGTAGACGCGGGCGACGGCTTCATCTATCTTTCCCGCGCGGCGGTTTTTCTCAATTTCGTTTACGGCCTTTGCTGAAGGAACGTAATCCGCGTCTTTGCGCGAAAGGGTGAATTCGGCGAGCCTCAAAGGGTTGCTCCGCAAAGATGCCGTTTCGCCCGACGGTATCAGTTCGTCCGTCGTCGTCACTGGATCCGTTATTCGGCTGGCCACCCTGATGAGCAAGTCCTTAGAAAGCGACGGAAGCTCGGGCCAGTCCTTTATATTCGGCCCCATTACAAGTTCGGATCGCGCATCGGGATTTTCCCTCGCGTCGAGCACGCGCTTTTGATAAAGCGAGCCGTCGAAGAAAAAGCGGGGCGCGGAGTAATTCACGTCGATTTCGGTCGCGCTCGTAAGCTTTCCGCCGTTTATCGCGGTTGCGGCGATAGACCGCGCGTCCATCAAAGCCACGCCCGCCAGTTGACCCTCGCCGGGCTTGGAGCCTTCGCGGTTGGGGAAGTTGCGGGTGGTGTGCCTTATTGACAATTCGCCGTTGGCCGGGGTATCTCCGGCTCCGAAACACGGCCCGCAGAAGCATTCGCGGACTATGGCGCCCGCTCCGATTATATTCATAAGCGCCCCCGATTTGAGAGCCGCCGCGTATACGGGCATGCTTCCCGGATATACGCTCATCCTGAAACGGCCGTTCCCGCAGCTGTTGCCTGCCAGTATATCGGAAACCGCGACGATATTATCGTAGGTTCCGCCCGCGCAGCCCGCGACTATGCCCTGATCAACGAATATGTCCTTCCCGCGAAGTTTACTCATGAGGTCGAGGCGGACGGGCGAATTCTCAAAGGCGCGGTTGGCGTCCTTTTCCGCCTGAGAGAGTATATCTGCGGCATTGCGCTTTAATTCGGAAATGGCAAAGGCGTTTTTCGGATGGACGGGAAGCGCGATCATAGGTTCGATTTTGGACAGGTTCACGTAAACGCATCCGTCGTAATAGGCGACGTCTGCCGGGCGAAGCTCGCGATAATCATCCGGTCTCCCGAGCGCGTTGTAGTATTCCTCGACGAGAGAATCGGTCTGCCAGATGCTCGAGAGGCATGTCGTCTCCGTCGTCATGACGTCTATGCCGTTTCTGTACTCGACGGGCAGCTTGCCGACTCCCGGGCCTACGAATTCCATGACCTTGTTTTTAACGTATCCCGCGTCGTACACGGCCTTTATAATTGCCAGCGACACGTCGTGAGGGCCGACGCCCGGGGCGGGTTCGCCCGAAAGGTAGACGGCTACGACCTGCGGCATGTTGAGATCGTAGGTTCTGCCGACGAGCTGTTTTGCCAATTCGCCGCCGCCTTCGCCTATGCCCATCGTTCCAAGGGCGCCGTAACGCGTGTGGCTGTCGCTTCCCAGAATCATGCGCCCGCATCCGGCCATCATCTCGCGGTTATAGGTGTGTATTACCGCCATGTCGGTCGGCACGTATATGCCGCCATATTTTTTCGCCGCGCTAAGGGCGAACATGTGATCGTCCTCGTTTATGGTTCCGCCCACGGCGCAAAGGCTGTTGTGACAGTTGGTCATGACATAGGGAAGCGGAAAGCGCGTCATGCCAGATGCGCGGGAGGTCTGTATGATGCCTACGTAGGTTATGTCGTGGCTCGTCAGGCTGTCAAAACGCAGCTTGAGCTTTTCACCCTCGCCGGAATCGTTGTGCCGGGAGATTATTCCGTAGGCGATGGTTCCCCTGCGGGCGTCAGAGGGCGAACATCCCTCGGGCGCGAAAGGCGATATTTCTCCGTTTACGAGATAAACTCCGCCGTCGTGAAGCTTTACCATTGTAGCAATCCTCCAATCGAATATTGTCTTTTGTCAATAGGCGTGTAACGTGGAGAGTGCTTCTCTTATCGAGTTCCGCCGCTGAAGCCATCTCCTTTGGGGGACGCCGCGCATCAAGCAAATTTGTTTTCGTCCGCGCGAAGCGCCGGGTGGCAGTGCGAATCACCGACGG
>JAUNBY010000439.1 GCA_030526935.1 Clostridia bacterium | reverse complement strand
GCACAGGTTCGATTACGCGGTCTATGTCCAAAAGTCCCTCGGCGGCTTTTTCTATGGACGGGCTAAGCCCGAGGTAATGGGCGATTATCGCTATCATGCCGCCCGGAGCGCCCAAATTCGTCTTAGGCACCTCTATGGGCCTGTCGAGCACGCTCGCCTTTATCTTAAGCCACATGGGACTGTTCGCGGCGCCTCCAACGGCCCTCAGAACTCCTATGTCGCCTCCCGCCTCGACTATGGCAAGGTAGTTATCGTAAAGCGCAAGGGCGGAGCCTTCGAATATCGCGCGTATTATCTCAGATCTCGACGTACCTAAAGTCAAGCCGTATATCGCTCCCTTGGCTCCTGAATCCCACAGGGGAGAACGCTCGCCCGCCATATATGGCAAAAACAGCAACTTCGTAGGTTCGGGGCATGTTTTGGCGATCTCGTCGTTCATGCGATCGTAGGCGTCGGGCGAGTCGGGCGAAGGATACAACGTGTCGCGGAACCATTTGAGCGACGCTCCGGTGCTGCTCATGCAGCCGAGGAGCGTGTGCCATCCGCCGTGTGCGGCTCTCATATACGTGAGCTTTTCGCTGGTCAACACTTTGTCCGACACCGTCATTAAAACCGACGACGTGCCCGACATCTCAGCCGACGCCCCGTCGGGCGCGACGCCCGCCTCCACGCTCGCCGCCGCCGCGTCGGGACAGCCCGCGAGAACCGGCGTACCGACGGGCAATCCCGTCTCACCCGACGCTTTTTCCGATACGCCGCCTATTACGTCGCCTACGCGATACACCTCGGGGAACAGCGCCGGATCCACGTCGAGCGGGTCAAGAATTTCGCGCGCCCAACAGTTTTTTCGCGCGTCGTAGCCCAGCGTAAGGCAGGCGTGTACATCGTCTATGGACATGATTCCCGTAAGCCTGTAGTTGACATATCCGTTCACCTGCAAAAACGCCTTCGTTTTCGCGTACAAATCGGGATAATTGTCTTTGAACCAGAGTATCTTAGGCATTACATAATACGGATCGATTATATTGCCGGTAAGAGAATAAACCATATCATTCCCGACAAGTTCCCTCATGCGCTCGCATTGCCTGTCAGCCCTGCGATCCATCCATATAAGGGCGTTGTGCAAGGGATTCCCTTCCCCGTCCACGGGCAGAAAGGTCGGCGCCTGCGCGCTCATCGCCACGCACTTCACGTCTCTCGTCGTCATGCCGGAACGCGCGACGGCGTCGGTCATGGCGATTTTGAAGTGCTTGTACCAGTCCAGGGGGTCGTGTTCGAAGCAATTATACCCGGTGTTTCGTGTCGGATATTCGCTCGCCGACATCGAAAGAACTTTCAAGTTCAAGTCGGCGACCACGCATTTTACATTTGTCGTTCCTATATCCGCCGCTATTATAATACCGTTCATTAGCTCACCTCCAAAATTAATAGTTTGTATACCTTCACTCACTTGCGCCCCTAACCCTGCTAGCATAGACTTTAAGGAGACAAGGAGGTTTTCGTCATGAAAACAATAGCCGTTTGCGACGCGTTTATGAAAAAGGAGTATTACGAGGAATGCTTCAGGCGTTTTCCCGAATACGAGCTTACGTCCATTATACACTTTGGAACGCTGGATCGCAAGTCCATGCGCGATCCCATCCATAATATTGAGCGGCATGGACCGGATGCCGTGGACCCGCCGCGGGAGCTTTTCGACGCCGTAACCGACTGCGAGGTGCTCATGGTTCACCTTTGCCCGGTGCCGCGCCGCCTCATAGAAAAGGCGCCCAATCTGAAGTTCATACTTCTCAATCGCGGCGGAACCGAGAACGTCGATTTACAGGCCGCCGCCGACCATGGCGTGGTGGTTTTGAATAATCCCGCTCACAACGCCAATTCCGTTACCGAGCTTACGCTTGGCCTTATGCTCGCCGAAACGCGCAATATCGCCCGCACTCACGCCGATCTCATGAAGGGCGTATGGTGCGAGCATTATTCCAACACGGGAAGGGTATACGAATTGAGCAGGCGCACTGTAGGCATCATAGGCTTCGGCAATATAGGCCGCCGCGTCGCGAGGAAGCTTACGGCGTTCGACTGCCGCGTCCTCGTCTACGATAAATACGTTCCCGCGACTGATCCCGATATCGCAAGGTACAACGCGACATTCACCGACCTTAAAACCCTTATGAATCAAAGCGACATCGTGACGCTGCACGTCCGCTCAAACGACCTGGTGCTGGGTCGCGAGGAGCTGATGATGATGAAGGACGGGGCGTATTTTATAAACACCGCCCGCCCTCATCTTATCGACAACGCCGCGATGATAGAGATGCTTTCTTCGGGGAAGCTCGCCGGAGCGGCATTCGACGTTTTCATGCAGGAGCCAATAGACGAGAACGAGCCTTATATAAAGCTGGATAACGTCACCCTGACCAATCATCGCGGAGGAGATACCGTCAATTGCTATTCCGACAGCCCGGCGATGCTTCTCGAGCAGGCTAATGTATATCTCGCCGGAGGGCA
>JAUNBY010000438.1 GCA_030526935.1 Clostridia bacterium | reverse complement strand
CAAGGCCCAGCGCGGCAGCGATAAAGCGGCGATGCACAACGGCTTTGTGCGTTACCGGCAATATGCAGATAAACAGATCGACACGTTCCTGAATGCGAAACGAGATTGGCGTATCTTCGATGCGTCCCCGCTTCGCTCCGGTAAACTGGACGGCACGGGCATGCGCCTTGCCGCCTTTGGCCGCGACCATGGCGCGCTTCCTTCTACTTGATTTACCAAGAACAACTTGACGCGATCCTACGGTGGGAATACTCTGTTTTGTCAAATGAGTACAAAAAAGCCGCCGGATTTTCAAAAAATCTCTGCGGCTCTCGGCTCGGTGCTATGTCAATTTTTCTTCTCATAGTAAAAGGGGGTGACAGCGTTTAAGGCTGTTGTGCCCCCCCTGCCTGCCTGTGTAGCAGTGGCGGACGCACTTGTCATACGGCGGTGTCTTGACCGTTGACGGGCGCGAATGGCAGTGCTATTGTCTGAGCAAAGTCGGACCGGAGAATTATGTTTTGGCTAGCCTATCGTCACCTCAATAAGCCGCTTTAGTCAAAAATCGCTCCATCCGTAAAGCCGGAGTACCCTGTGTTGGACGAGGACGCGCCGCCGTCGAATACCAGCGTATCGTTCACTATGTCAAACACATATATGTAGTTGCCGTCGTCAGTTTGCAGCGTCAGACGGTCATCCTTCATCGTGTAAGTCCCATAGCCGAAGTAGCTCGAAATCGGCGAGAAAGTAAAGATGAACTCTCCGCTGTCATAGAGGGAAACCGCCGCGGTGTGCATGGGGTTGTCATCCCCATCATACGCATAGGTGCGGAGCAGATTCCCGCTTGGAAAAACGGCATCCGGGTTTACTGTGGCACAAATGTAGGCATCATAGCCAGTACAGTCCGTTATATCCGCTTTTGGCACGGCAACAGAGATAAACCAGCCAGCCACAGCTGTATCAAAGCTATCGGGTGCAATTTGACAAATTCGTATCTCCAGTATGCCGTTTTCAATTCTGACCTCCTCCACCTCATGCCGGTTGGAGCTGGTATTCTCCTCCAGATAGGCGATGAAAAGCGACTGCTCCGCGAAGAATTCCTCCGTGTACTGCTTCGCCTGTGCGCCAAAAGCGTCTACCTCGTCATAGCCCTGCGCAAGGTCGAAGTATGCGGACATTTCCTCATAGAAGACGTCGAATTCCGCTTTGCTGTCAAGCTTGACCACGGGGGTCAAATGCTCTGTGTTTCCATACCGTCGCTCGGCATCGCGGTTTTCTGCCCACTCCACCATGGCGGCATAGCCGTCCTCGGAGTAGTTCGCCCAAGCGTAAGCGGTTTGGTATGCGATGCCGGTCAGTTCCGCGCCGCCGACGGTCGAGACGGAACTGCCATGCTCAGCGATGAACGCCTCCACGTCCTTCGTGCGGATATCGATATACGCATCGCGATTGGCTTCGCTGACGAGTCCTATATAAATGGGCGATTCATCGGTTGAACCGCCGCCAATCATCAGCGAAAACAGGTTATCTATCTCATACACGCGGATATAAAGCCCCGAGCCGGTTTTGGTATAGGAATAATTGTCGAAGTCCGCCCATGTCAGTTCCTCGCCCTTTTGGGACAACATGATGACATCATTGAGCGTGAGCGTCTGCTCCTCGACAGAAGCAACATCTTCACCTGCACACACGGCACTCAAATAGCGTGCAAATTCGGTATCGTCAAGACGGTAATGCTCATTCTCATAGTATAAAGCGAGATTGCTTCCGTCTATATCGAAACTGATAATTGCAAACTGCGCCATACCCTATGCCTGAATGGAAATCGAATACATCGGCGTAAAACCATCAAAATCCGCATTTGTACGGCCTACGCTTACATTCAGCAGCCGCGACTTCAATTCTTCAAGCTGTACATCGCTCAGATCCCGAGAGGCGGGCTCATTAGGACGTTTATCCATGGCCTTTGCCCAGATAATCTATATGTTGTCGAATGAAACTGGCGAGCTTTTCGGATTCGTCAGAAAGCACACCGCCACAACAACGCAGGCGACTACCGCTGCAGATATGACCCAGAACGCAGGCTTCTTATAATTCAGCACGTTTTTCACCCGCTGCTTTACGCCCACCTCGGCAAAGGCCAGAGGACAGGCGGCGACCACCCGGCGCGGAACACTGCACGACAGCAGCGCCTCCAAATAGGCTTTTTTATCGTGGGCGTCCCAATCCCTCACGACCTTTTCATCGCAGGCCGCTTCGATATCCCTGCACAAGAGCGCATATGCAAACCAGCACAGCGGGTTGAACCAGTATATGGCAAGAAGCAGGAAGCCCAACGGCTTCCAACAGTGGTCATGACGCTTCAGATGGGCGTTTTCGTGAGCGACAACATAGTCGCTTTGCGCGTCTCCCATTGCCGAGGGCAGGTATATACGAGGCCGGAGAACGCCGAGAATAAAGGGCGTATCGATGTGATCGCACAGACAGATTTTGTCACGAAGCAGCGTCCCCTCCCTTACCTTCTTTTTGATT
>JAUNBY010000437.1 GCA_030526935.1 Clostridia bacterium | reverse complement strand
CGTAAGCGTCTTCACCGCCAAGCCCGGCATCGTCATCGGCAAGGGCGGCTAGGGCGTCGAACTCCTCAAGAAGGAAATAGAGGCTTTTACAGGTAAGCAGGCAAACCTGAATATACTTGAGATAAAAAATCCCGAGGTGGATGCGCAGCTGGTCGCAGAAAACATCGCCCAGCAGCTTGAAAAGCGCGTGTCTTTCCGCAGAGCCATGAAGCAGTGCCTGGGCCGCGCCATGAAAGGCGGAGCCAAGGGCATAAAGACCATGGTATCCGGTCGTCTGGGCGGCGCCGACATAGCCCGCAGCGAAGGCTATCACGAAGGCTCCATACCGCTTCAGACCTTGAGAGCGAATATCGATTACGGATTTTGCGAGGCCAAGACGACCTATGGTCGCATCGGCGTAAAGGTTTGGATCTACAAAGGACAAATACTCCCCAGGCCCAAAAAGGCGGTTCCCGCCCCGGCTGCGAGGATGGAAGGAGGACGCCGCAATGCTGATGCCTAAAAGAGTCAAGCGCCGCAAGGTCATGCGTGGCCGCATGAAGGGCAAGGCCATGCGCGGCAACTTCCTGGCCTACGGCGACTATGGTCTCGTAGCCATGGAACCCGGCTGGGTGACGAGCAATCAGATAGAGGCCTCCCGTCAGGCCATGACACGTCACACCAAGCGCGGTGGCCAGGTTTGGATAAAGATTTTCCCCGATAAGCCCGTAACGGCGAAGCCCGCCGAGACCCGCATGGGTTCCGGTAAAGGCGCTCCGGAATACTGGGTGGCGGTTGTAAAACCCGGAAGGGTGCTCTTTGAGATGAACGGAGTAGATGAAGAAGTAGCGCGCGAAGCCCTGCGCCTTGCGGCTCACAAGCTTCCGATTAAGACCAAGTTCATCATGCGCGAGAAAACCGAAGGAGGTGCCGAACAGTGAAGTCAAAAGAATTCGCGGAATTAAAAGAAAAATCAAGCGAGGAGCTTTCCACCGCTTTGAAGGACAAGAAGGCCGAACTGTTCAACCTTAGATTTCAGCTTGCAACCGGGCAGCTTGAAAACACAATGGCGATTTCCAATTGCCGCAGGGATATTGCCCGCGTCAAAACGATAATGCGCCAGCGTCAGATGCAGGCGTAATAGCGCGCGAAAGGAGGCTGCCAAAAACATGTCCGAAGCGAGAAACATTCGCAAAACCCGTGTGGGCGTAGTTGTGTCCGATAAAATGGACAAGACGATAGTAGTCGAGATCCGTACGCGCGTTAGAAATCCGCTGTACGGTAAGATCATGAACCGCACCGAAAAGCTCAAGGCTCACGACGAGAAAAATGAGTGTGGCATTGGCGATAAGGTTCGCGTTATGGAAACTCGTCCGTTGTCCAGGGAAAAGCGCTGGCGCTTGGTCGAAATAGTCGAGAAGGCCAAGTAGCGGCTAAGAGGAGGTATTGGCAAGATGATTCAACCGCAAACCCGGTTAAAGGTTGCCGATAATTCCGGCGCGAAGGAGATAATGTGTTTCCGAGTGCTGGGCGGCTCATTCCGTCGTTCCGGCGGCATAGGCGACGTCATAGTCGCCGCGGTAAAGACCGCGACCCCGGGCGGAACAGTGAAAAAGGGCGACGTAGTCAAAGCGGTCATAGTACGCACGAAGAAGCAGTACAGGCGCGTAGATGGCACTTATATAAGGTTCGACGACAACGCCGCAGTTATAATCAACGACCAGAAACAACCGCGCGGTACGCGCATATTTGGGCCTGTCGCTCGCGAGCTACGTGAGAAGGATTACATGAAGATCGTCTCGCTCGCGCCCGAAGTGCTTTAAGGAGGGCCACTGAAGTGTCAATCAATAAACTTAGCGTAAAAAGCGGCGACACCGTCGTGGTCATCTCCGGCGCCAATAAGGGCAAGTCCGGAAAGATCCAGAAGGCGTTTCCGAAGACCGGAAAGATAATCGTCGAAGGCGTCGCGATGGTAAAGCGCCACCAGAAGCCCCGCGGACGCGGTCTGCCCGGCGGCATAATTGAAAAGGAAGCCGCCATTCCGGCCTCCAACGTAATGATAATGTGCCAAAGCTGCAACAAGGCTACGAGAATCGCGCACAAGTTCATTACCGAGGGAGATAAACAGCGCAAGGTTCGCATCTGCAAAAAATGCGGCGCGAGCCTCGACAAGTAAAGCTGGAAGGAGGATCGTGAAGTGGCAAGATTAAGGGATAAATACATAAACGAAGTCGTTCCGGGACTGATGCAGAAATTCGGATACAAGAATGTTATGCAGGTTCCAAAGCTTGAGAAGGTCATAATCAACATGGGTCTGGGCGATTGCAAGGACAACGCCAAGGCTATGGAACTGGCGGTAACGGAGCTTACGACCATAAGCGGACAAAAGCCCGTCGTGACGAAATCGCGCAAGTCCATCGCGAACTTCAAGGTTCGCGCGGGAATGAACGTGGGAGCTAAGGTAACGCTGCGCTCCGAGCGCATGTACGAGTTCACGGATAAGCTCGTTTCCATAGTGCTTCCGCGCGTGCGCG
>JAUNBY010000037.1 GCA_030526935.1 Clostridia bacterium | reverse complement strand
CGTGTACCTGCACCGTAGTTTTTACCTTGGGGTTTGCCTTTGATGTAAGAGTGACGGCGGTCGTTCCAACCTCAACGCCGCGCAACACGCCAGTATCGCGTGCTACAACAATGCGTTCGTTTGCCGATGTATAATTCAACGATTTGTCCTTTGCTTTCTTGGGTAGCACAACCGCTTTGAGCGATATCTCCTGCCCGGGGGTAAGTGTAATGTAGTAGGACTTTACAATAATCGATTTTGGCAATACGCTCGCGGAGGCTCCCGCTGACACCGCCGCTAGAATAACCGTCAAAATTATCGACAAAATCAAGATTTTTACACTGCGCATATAAACATCCCCTTTCGATTATCAAGATAATATTCATCAACGCATAAAATGAATGATGAATTTTAGCTTTTATTGTAAAATAATATCATCGATTCTTTTTCTTGTCAATGCAAAATATCTTTATATTGATTTATTAACCGATAATCCTGTTATTATCTGATATTCATAACATATTTATTAATATTATATCAAATGCGCAGGGCTGCATATAATGCTCGCGCTTTCGAACATTCCTTTTCTATTTGCATTTTTTACTGATATAGGGTATAATACAATTGACTTTTTATATCGGAGGGATGCAAGTGAGCGGGAAAATCGTGCTCGTCGACGGCAATTCGCTTATACACCGCGCGTTTTACGCCTTACCGCTGCTGGATAACGGCCAGGGCGTTTATACCAACGCCGCGTTTGGCTTTTTCTCCATGGTTTTCAAGGCGCTCAAGGATGAAATGCCCGATATGCTCGCCGTGGCGTTCGATATGCACGAACCGACGTTTAGGCACGAGCAGTATGACGAGTACAAGGCCGGTCGCAAAACCGCGCCCGACGAATTGTACCCGCAGTTCGAGCTTGTTCAGGATATACTGGAGGCCATGTCGGTAAAGATACTCTCCTGCCCCCGATATGAAGCCGACGATATGCTCGGAACCACGGCGGCCAAGTTGTCCGGAATGGGTATCGAAAGCATAATCGTCACAGGCGATCGCGACGCGTTTCAGCTCGTCGGCCCCCTGACGACGGTTTTATTCACCCATAAGGGCATATCCGAAACCGACCGCGTAAACGAGGCGTATCTGATGCAGAGATACTCGCTGTCCCCCGAGCGTATGATAGACCTCAAGGGGCTTATGGGGGACTCGTCGGACAATATCCCGGGTATTCCCGGCGTGGGCGAGAAGACGGCGCTAAAGCTGTTGGCGAAATATGGATCCCTAGACGAAGCGATTAAAAGAGGCCCCGTCGAGGAAAAAGGCAAGCTCGCCGAAAAGCTTCGCGATTTCGCGCCACAGGCTATTTTCTCGCGCAAGCTTGCGACCATAGACACAAACGCCCCGATAGAAATAAATACCGATGAATTGAAAATCCGCGACATGGCCGCCGCGATACCCATACTCGAAAAATACAGGATGAAGACCCTCGTTACGAGACTCAACGCGCTCCCCGATTATATGAAGGGAAACGGCGCGGTTTCAGGCGGGGATAACGTCTTCGCGGCTTCGACGACGCCTGAGTATGCGCCGCCTTCGAATGCGGAGGACGGCGGCGAAATAAACGCGACTCGCTCCCATGAGGCGTCGTCAAGCGAATCGGGTATTATATGGCGCGACATTGCGGCCTTAAACGACGCCGGCGCTATCGCCCGGTGGGCTGGCGAAACCGACGGCGCCTGCGCCATAGCCTTTGACGACGCCGGATGCTCCCTGGCTCGCGACGACGGCAGTCAGGCTCGCGTCGAAATCGGCAGGGATATGCTCTCAAATGGCGTTACCCCGCAAAGCCTCATGTCGGCGCTGCTTCCGATATGGCAAGGCGGCGGCAGGAAGCTCGTCGTGGGACTTAAACGTATGCTGGGCTATTGCGACGCCCTTCCCGGCGGCGAGGTTTACGATGTAACGCTCGCGGATTACGCCATAAACGCCAAATACGGCGATTATTCGCTGGACGCCATACTATACAGATACGAAACTCAGCCGTCGCCCGGCCAGCCATCGCCCGCCCGCGACAAAGCCTCCCTGCTGTTCGACGTCGAGAGGCTTCAGCGGCTGCGAATGGAAGAAGACGGCATAACGAAGCTCTACGAAGATATAGAGCTTCCGCTTGGCTATGTGCTTCATTCCATGGAAAAGACGGGCTTTTTGGTAGACGTTGAAGTCTTAAAACAGCTCGGCGACAAGTACAAGTCGAAGATCGCGCGTTTGACGGAGGGTATATATATATCAGCCGGACGCGAGTTCAACATCAATTCCCCAAAGCAGCTCGGAGAGATACTTTTTGACGAGATGAAGCTGCCCGGCGGAAAAAAGACCGCGCGCGGATATTCCACGACCGCGGATATACTCGAGTCCATTTCCGACAGGCATGAAATAATACCCATGATACTTGAATACCGCAAGTACTTCAAGTTCAACAACACCTATATCGACGCGCTTTTGCGGCTGCGCGGCGTGGACGGGCGCATTCACACGTCTTTTGACCAGACCGCCACCGCGACGGGTCGCATAAGCTCCAACGAGCCGAACCTCCAGAACATCCCTGTCAGAACAGAGGAGGGAAGGGAGATTCGCCGCGCCTTTGTAGCCCGCGAGGGGCATTTGCTCATCGACTGCGACTATTCGCAGATAGAGCTTAGGATACTCGCCCATCTGTCGGGAGATGAAAGGCTTATAGACGCGTTCAGAAACGGGCGCGACATACACAGAGCCACCGCCGCCGACGTCTACAACGTCTCAATCGACGACGTGACCCCGGCGATGCGCTCCGCGGTCAAAGCGGTCAACTTCGGCATAATCTACGGCATATCGGATTTTGGCCTCGCCAAATCCATAGGAACGACCCGTGCCGAAGCCGCGCAGTTTATTAGAAGGTATTTTGAAAAGTATCCGGGCGTAAGAAAGTATATGGACGATATGATAGCTCTCGGGAAATCGCAGGGCTATGTCACGACCGTTTTCGGACGCAGACGCTATCTCGAAGAGATGAAAAGCTCCAATCGCAACGTTCGCGCCTTCGCCGACCGCGTCGCGCTTAACAGCCCCATACAGGGAACCTCGGCGGATATAATCAAGCTGGCGATGATTAAATGCCACAAAATGCTCAATCAGGGAGGGTTTAAGGCGAAGCTCATATTGCAGGTGCACGACGAGCTTATAATCGAAGCTCCGGAGGATGAGGCCGACAGCGTCGGAAGGCTTCTCGTCGAGGCGATGGAGTCGTCCGCAAAATTGTCCGTGCCTTTGGCGGTAGACATGTCTAAGGGGAGGAATTGGCATGAGTGCAAGGAATAAGGCGTTAAGGCTGGGACTTACGGGCGGCGTGGGATGCGGAAAGTCTACTGTCGCGTCGTATCTGGCCGAATTAGGCGCGACCGTCATAGACGCGGATAAAATATCCCACGAGCTTACGCAGAAAGGCTCCGCGTTTCTTGACGATATACGCGCGAACTTCGGCGACGGCGTGTTTCTGCCCGACGGCTCGCTCAACCGCTCCGCCCTGGGCGAGGAGATATTCAACGACGAGGCCAAGCGCATACTTCTACAGAAAATACTTCATCCCGCGGTTCAGCGCGAGATGCTGAGCCGGATGGATAAGGCCGACGGCGAGGGCGTTGAGGTATTGGTGCTGGACGTACCGCTTTTGTACGAATGCGCTCTTGACGCGCTGTGCGACGTGGTTTGGGTGGTGTCGGTCGAGGAGGACATACAGGCGCTCAGGGTGATGACGCGCGACAGGATAACCCGCGAACAGGCAAAGGCTCGCATGAATTGCCAGATGCCGCTTGACGAAAAGGAGAAGCGCGCCGACCGCGTCATATATACCGGTCGCCCGGAAGCGGATGTGAAGGCCGAAGTAAAGCATTTATTTAAAGATCTTACGAGGGATTTGTAGCATGACCACTACCATGGCCAGATCGCGCAAAAGGCGCGGTCGCAGAAAAAACAGAGCGGCGGGCGTCCTCGCCTGCCTTATCGCCGTGGCGCTCATAGCCACAGGCGCGTACTATATATTCTTTTATCCTGAAACTATCGAACAGATAATATACCCGCTCGAATATACGGATATAATCGACAGGTACGCGCGGGAATACGACCTCGATTCCGCCCGGGTCGCGGCGGTGATATACTGCGAAAGCTCTTTCAGGCCAACCGTGGTAAGCTCCGCCGGAGCCGTCGGGCTTATGCAGATAATGCCTTCTACTGGCGAATGGATCGCCGAAAAACTCGACATTGAAAGCTACGACGAAACCATGCTCACCGACCCCGAATGCAATATACGCTTCGGATGCTGGTATTTAAACTACCTCGATCAGCGCTTCGACTACGACCTTACCAAGTCCACCGCCGCCTATCACGCGGGCGGAGGTTCCGTGGACAGGTGGCTCGACGACAGCGAGAATTCGTCCGACGGCGTGACGCTCGAAAACATACCCTCGCAGGTGACGGGGCAGTACGTTTCGCGCGTCGCCGAAGCGTATGAAAAATACAAGGAGATAATCGACGCATGAATCCAACAAGACGCCTTTTTGCTCTGGCGCTCGTTCTGATAATGGCATTGTCGGGCTGTTCGAGCAATCAGGCGACGATCATCATAGTTCAACCTTCCCCAATGCCGGACGGTTATGCCGAAGCGGGACTATATTCCCCCGGCGACGAATCCTACTATCAGGCTTCCGACGCGAGCGCCGGGGTGACGCAGCCCGAGGTCGAAAACCAGGTGATAACGCCCGCGCAGCCGGATAATTACGCGGACGTAAACTACGGCATAGTGGTAGGATCCGACGTGATAATCAACCCGCTCAATTGCGCCTATAGAGACGTCTTCGCGGTAAACGAGCTGGTGTTTGAGTCGCTGGTCGAACTGGACGAAAGCCTCAAGCCACAACCGCTTCTGGCCGAAAGGTGGTCGGCTGACGGGCGCGAATGGACGTTCACGCTCAGAAGCAATATACAGTTTCACAATGGTCAAGCGCTGACCGCGCTCGACGTGGTGGCCTCATACGAGAAAATACTTGAAAACCAGTCGCCTCGCTGGTACGGCCTTGTGAGCCGTCTGATAGAGGGCATGACCGCCGAGGACGACCAGACGCTCGTCGTAAGAAGCGCGAACAGGGGATATATGCTTTTGTACGCCATGACATTTCCCATTGTTCAGCGCAATACGCTCGACGACTCGCTTCCAATGGGGACGGGGCCTTATTGGTACACGGCGTATTCGGCGGGCGCGTCGTTGAGGCTCGAAGCCAATCCCATGTGGTGGCGCAGGGCTTCGGGCTATGTGCAAAGCATAAACGTGCTTTTTTACAGAAACTCTCAGGCGGCGCTCACGGGGCTTGACTTAGGCGAGATAGACACAATCGCCACCGAATATCCTACGGCGGCGCTCAACCGCGGGCTTACCGACAGGACGTCAATCGACTTCTCGACGCAGTCCTACGAATGCATAGTGCCAAACCTCGAATCCACAAAGCTGTCCGACATAAACGTCCGCCGGGCGATAATGTACGCGATAGACAGAACGACGCTTGTCGATACCGTATACGCGGGAATGGCTCAGGAGAGCGAAGTTCCCGTCATACCCGGAAGCTGGCTTTACGACCCTCAGTCGGCGCAGTTCAACTACAATCCCGAAAGGGCGCTGCAACTGCTCTATAACGCCGGATGGTACGACAGGGATCAAAACGGTGTGCTCGAAAAGGAGATAAACGGCGTTACGCTGACTATGACGCTCAATTTGATAACCTACGACAAGGGCAATACCGCGACCCGCTCCGAGGCCATATCCCTTATCGCCAAGCAGCTCAGCCGCGTGGGGATAAGCGTCACGGTGGAAACGCGTACCGCCTCCGAGGTGAAAAACGCCGTCGAGCGCGGGAATTTCGACCTGGCGCTTTGCTCGTTTGAACTTAGCGAAATCCCCGAGTTGTCGTTTTTACTTGCGAGTACGGGTTCCAGCAATTACTCGTCCTATGATAACGTCACTATGAATGGCTATCTTGCGGCGGCGTATAACGCCGCGACCGCGGACGAGCTTGAATCCGCGCTAAGCCAGGTGCAGTTGAAAGTCGTCGAGGATTTGCCGATACTGGGTCTGTTCTTCCGTTCGGGGGTTCTGGTCTCTACGTCGGGAGTGAGCGGCCTTACGGGGACTAGGCAGTACGACGTTTTGAGGGGAATGGCGACGGCGACGATTGGCTGACACCCGCATACCGTTTACCGGACGGAGCAATCTGTATATAATTTTATCGGGGAGGGGTTCATATGCGTGAAATAGGCATAGGCGTCATAGGCTGGGGCTTTATGGGAAAGACTCACACCCACGCGCTTCGCGAAATGCCGCTGTTTTACAGGGGGGCGAATTTCGTCCCGGTATTGAAATGCGTCTGCTCGGGACATATTGAAAACGCCGTTGAAGCCGCGAAGCTGGGCGGATTTGAAAGCTGGGCCGGAGACTATCGCGAGCTTTTAAAGCGCTCCGACATAGAAGTGGTGTCCATATGCTCGCCCAATTCCCTTCACGCGGAAATGGCGGTGGAGGCGCTCGAAAACGGCAAGCACGTATATATCGACAAGCCTCTGGCGATGAACGCCCGCGAAGCCCGCTTGATAGCCGACGCCGCTAAAAAGAACGGGAGGCTTTTGCAGGTCGCGAACAACAACCGCTTCTTCCCCTCGACGATGCTGGCGAAAAAGCTCATAGACGAAGGGCGCGTGGGAGACATTTTGTCGTTCAGGTTCAAATATCTGCATTCAGGCTCCATAGATCCCAACAGGCCCATCGGCTGGAAACAGACGGGCGAGGGCGGCGTTCTCCTCGATTTAGGCTCTCACGCTCTGGACATGCTCATGCACCTGTGCGGAAACGTCAGGAGCGTTTGCTGCGACATGAGGGTATTGTATCCCAAAAGGCCGGACGGATCGGGAGGATTTACATCGGACGTGTCGGAGGATCAGGTATCCGCCCTTGTAAAGCTCGAAAATGGCGCGTTGGGACACGTGGAGGCGAGCAAAATCGCCACCGGAACCGACGACGAATTGTCCTTTGAGATAGAGGGAATCAAGGGCGCCATCCGCTGGAGCCTCATGGACGCGAATTACCTTTACTACTACGACAATGAGCAAAATCCCGGCGAATACGGCGGCAATATGGGCTTTACTCGCATAGCCTGCGTAGCCCGCTTCAACCCGCCCGGCGGGAAATTCCTTCCCATTAAGAACACTATAGGATGGGACAGAGCGCACATGCACTGTTATTACAGCTTCCTCGACGCCATAGTCAATTCCCGCCCGGTAAGCCCCGACGCGGAGGAGGCGTTGAGACTTCAAATTGTAATGGACGCGATGAAAACGTCCGACGCGGAAAGGCGCTGGGTAGATATTTAACGGGGGTGTGCGGGTGATAACCATAAGACAGGACGCGCTGCTTCTGAACCTTCTGTCGCCCGGCGAAGCGAGGTATGTCCCACGCGCGGACGACAGGCGAAGCTGGGCCATGCTCGAAAGAACGCTTGCAATGCAATTAATCGAACGCGCCGGGAAAGCTCAAAAGCTCGGCATAGCGCCGCTTTACGCCACGAGGTACGGGCAGGACGATTATAAAAGAGCCTATATAAGCCGCGTCGAGGCGCTGAAGGCTCTCGTTATGGGAACCTGCGCCCAGGGCACGGCCGCGTTCGTTCCCGCGATGACCGATCTCATATACGATATATGCCAGCAGGCGGACTGGTCTTTGACGGACGCGGGCAACGCCGTTCCCGATCACAATAATTCCACGATAGACATACGCGCCTGCGAAACGGGGGCGGTTCTGGCGTTCGCGTCGATACTGTGTGTAAATCAGCTCGACGCCGTGTCGCCCATGATAGTTGACTATATATTGAAGACGCTCAAAACGCGCCTCATAGACCCTATGATAAACTGGGAGGGCGTGGACTGGAGGATAGACGGAGACTGCGAGGCGCGCGCGGTGTCGGCGCTCATAGCGGTGTCCCTCATCGCCGAGCGCGACGACAGGAGAAGGTGGCTGTGCCTCAGAAGGGCGCTGAGCCTTCTGGACGCCTGCGTCAAAAAGCTCCCCGAGGAAGGCGGATTCTTAACGGGCCTTGAAAACCACATACAAACGACGCTCGCGCTTGACGACTGCTTCAGTATGCTGTGGGCGGCGAGTGGCGGCGCCGTTGAGATGCGCGACGAAGCGCAGTTTATCGAAATGGCGCAGTCCATAGTTGACGCCCATATAGACGGCGAGTGGTTTATAAACCCGGCGGGTAAGTCCGCGCGCCCGCTTTTTGATACCGACGCCCTTTTCAGGCTTGGCGTTGACGCGAGGCTCAATTCGCTTTGCGCGCTTGCCTCCTACCTGCGCAGGCTTCGCGGATACGACGCGCAGTTCCCTTGCGACTTCACCATGGAAACCCCACCTATATACCAGCAGATTATAAACGCCCTCGGGCGCGGCGATCTGATAAAGGAACCCGCCCGCGTCGAGAGGAGCCTGAATATCGTAAAGCGCGATATGCGCCTTATGGTCGGGCGCATGGATGAGTTTTACGTCGCGCTGTCCAGCGGCACGGCGGGCTGTCCCGCCGTGGGGGATTTTACGCTTTTTGTGGGCGATGAGCCGGGAATAATGTCAACGCATCAGGACAAGCCACGCCTGGCGAGCGTTCCGACCATAGGCGGCTTCGACCAGATACCCGAACCGGGCTGCGACCTCGACTATAGCGAGGGCGCGGGATACGCCATGCTGTCGATGAACATAGCCCCCGCCTATCCTGCGAAAGCTGGCGTGATAAACTGGCAAAGGACGGTCATGATGGCGAGATTCGAATCGTCGATCCGCCTGATGGACGTGTTCGACCTGGATAGCCCGTCAAACGTGACGTTCCGCTTTATGTTCAGGCGCGTGGCGCACGCTGGTGCGGGAGTGGTGGAGGCCGACGGGCTTTCCATGCGCTTCGATCCCAATCTGTCCGTTCGCCTCGAAAACCTCGCCGCGCCCGGCGGACAAATACTCTACAGGCTCGAATTGTACACGCCGCAACCCGCGTCCAGCGGCAATTATTCGTTCGTATTCCGGAATTGATCCGGCGGCGATACAACAAATTGAGGAAGGATGTTATACTTATGAATGAATTTCAAAAGAAATACGAATCTCAGATAGCGGAACTGGCAAAGGCCGCGAACAAGCTCGCTCAGATAGGCTTCGTCACGAGCCAGGGCGGAAACCTGTCGCTCAGAGCCGACGAGAACACGGTACTGATAACGCCCACAAAGGTCGCGAAGCTCGAAGTTACCTTTGAGGACATTTGCGCCGTCGATATGGCGGGAAAGGTTCTCTACGCGAAGCCCGGCCGCAAGCCCACGGGCGAATGGCCCTTCCACGTAGGAATCATGAACAGCCGCCCTGATGTAAAGGGAATCGTTCACGCTCATCCGCCTATACTCACGGGCTTCGCCATAGCCGGAGGCGACTGGCTTCAGCGTCCCTTCCTGCCCGAGCCGGCCATAGAGGTAGGCCCCATGATAATGGTGCCCTACGCCGAGCCGCTGAGCGACGAGCTTGCCCGCAATTTCGACGCGGTCATCGATAAGTCGAACGGCTTCCTGATGGAGAATCACGGAGCGGTCATGGTAAGCCCCGAGGGCGTCATGCGCGCGCTCGAATTCCTCGAGATGATGGAAGCCGCCGCCAAGTCGATAATAGTCGCGCAGCTTCTCGGCAATCCCAAGGCCATACCCGCCAAGGACGTGGATCGCCTCGAAAACGTCATCAAGGTGCGTGAAATGCCTATGCCAGGAAAGCCCGGCGTAGTCAAGAGCCTCAGGGACGTATTCGTAATGTGAACCATCGATGAAAGGAGCGATTATGAGAGTTGCAAGGATTTTAATCGCGGCTTTGGTATTGACCGCGGCGCTGTTCTGCGCGGCGTCAAACGCCGCGATTGTAGACCCATACAGCTTTGAACCCCCGGTGCCGAAAGGATACGATATGCCATATACGCTGACGGTGTACCTGTCGCGTCAGATGGTCGTAGCCTACGACGCCGCGACGGGCGAACCGGTGCGGTATATGATATGTTCGAGCGGATTGATGAATCCCACTCCCAGGTTGAACGTGACTACCCCCGGAACCGTCATACAGCCGTGGGCTAAGTGGGGAAGCGTCTACGTGCGCTATCCGACTCGCATAAAGGGTTCATATTATTTTCACTCCATCACTTACAATTCCAAGAATTCGGTCAACGCGGAAGCCTGGAGAAAGCTGGGTTCCCGCGCCTCCCATGGCTGCGTAAGACTTACGCCGCTCGACGCGCAGTGGATAGCCTATAACTGCAAAAAGGGTACGCGCGTTCGCATTGTCTCGAACGATGATAGCGGTCTGGGCCTCGCCGCGAAGCACAGCGAGATAAAGTCGTATCTCAATAAAAACGGCATCACGGCGGTTCAGCCAACTCTCGATCCCACGCCGTCCCCGCTCCCGCCGGATCTCGACGCCAATTCGACGCAGACAAAGCTCATAACCGCCCTTCAGAATAAGCTACGTCAGCGCGGCTTCTATGCCGGGGCGCGAAATGGCAAATTCAATCAGGCGACCATAGACGCCTGGAACGAGTATCAATTGAGCCAGGGCTGGGACGCGGATTCCGTCGCCACGACGGAGGAGCAGGTTCATCTGGCCAACGACGAGACGACCATAGCTTACAATTGCGATTTGAAAAGCGGCTTTACGGGCGTGATAGTCAAGCATGTCGAACAGAGGCTCGCTCAACTCGGCTACTTCACCGGAACGCCCAATAAGGGCTACGACGCGCAGACGGTCAAGGCTGTCAAGAAATACCAGAAGGCGATGGGCATAACCCCCGCGAACGGAAACCTGTTGGCGAGCCAGCAAAAGGCATTTTTCGACGGGACTGTAATCGTGCCTACGCCCACTCCCGATCCGGGGCTTAAAATTGGAGATTCCGGAAGCGCCGTCAAAAAGCTTCAAAACCGCCTGTATACACTCGGCTTCTACGCGGGAAGCATAAATGGCAAATTCAATATGGCCACGCAGTCGGCCGTCATAGCCTTTCAGAAAGCCGCGGGACTGTCGCAAACGGGAATGGTCAACGACGAGTGCAACACTCTGATACTTTCGTCAACCGAATACGTAGGAACCGCGAGAACACTGAGCATAGGTTCAAAGGGGATAGTCGTTACGGCCGTGGAACAGAAGCTCGCGCTTCTGGGTCACTTTGCGGGCAGCCCCGATACCCTCTACGACAAAGCTACATATCAGGCGATGAAGCTGTATCAGGCGCAGGCGGGTCTCAATCAGACGGGCGTGGCGAACACGCAGGTTCTCGAGAGCCTTTTTGCGGCATGAGTATAAAGACGGACATATTGTCGCTGAGAGAGGCGCTGTATCAGGCCGGAGAGCCTGATACGGCGCGGTTTATAAAGCTCGTATGCGACAAATATCTGGAAGTGAACGGCTTTGACGCGGTTTGTACGCCTGACGCGAACCTGTCTGAAGCCCTCGACTCAATACCCGACGCGGAGTTTCTCGGTGACGCCGGCGTCATAGGCAGGCTTTATCAATTGTACATGTCGCCCGAAAAGGATGAGGCTTTCAGCCTCCTCGCGCGCGGTGAAAAACTGACGCATGAGCGAATACCGGCGGCGACGCAGCTTTTTACGCCCGAATGGATAGCCCGCTATATGGCGCAGAACAGCATTGGCCGCGCTGTTCGCGATATGGGGATAGTGACGGCGGAGCAATACGCCTCTCTCAAGAAAAAATGGACTTATTACGTCGAGGATATTTCTGTTGAGATGCCCGAAAAGAAGGACGCGACTATCGAGGACATGCGCGTTCTTGATCCGTGCATGGGCGCGGGGCATATACTGATACCGGCGTTCGACGCGCTGATGGACGTATACGCCATATTGGGCTACGACGCTCCTTCGGCGGCAAGGCTCATAATAGAGAAAAACCTCTATGGCTTCGACATCGATGAAAACGTCTGCGCCATCGCCGAATTCGCGATTCGGATGAACGCGGCGCGGTACGACCGCTCGATTGCCGGAGGGATAAAAAATAATCTCAGGCATTTGCAGGGACAATTCGGTTCGTTGGAAAAATGGATTGTACAATGGATTGTAAATCCCACTCAATACGACGTGGTGATCGCCAATCCCCCATATATGGGACGCGCGAATATGCCGATGGATTTGGCAGAGTACCTCGAACGATTATACCGCGACGGAAAGAGCGACCTTTTCGCGGCGTTTATAATCAGGTGCCGCGAATTGACCCGCGAGGGCGGATATACCGCGATGATCACGCAGCATTCATGGATGTTTCTCAAGAGCTATGAAGAGCTTCGAAAGACCATGCTGGCGGATGAAATCGTCAACCTGGCGCATTTAGGCTCCCGCGCTTTCGAGCAGATAGGCGGAGACGTCGTTCAAACGGCGGCTTTCGTCGCGAAAAAAGCTCCCGGCAAGGGAAAGCGCGCCGTATATATAAGGCTCGTGGACGAGGCGGATTCCGAGGCGAAAAGACTGGCCTTCCTGTCGGGAAATAACCGCTACGAGGTGGATAGCGCCCTTTTCAGTTCTCTTCCCGGCTCGGTCATGGCGTATAATTTAAGTCCCGAGATAATCAAGGCGTTTGAAAACTCCCGCCTCGACAGTTTCGCCGCGCCTAAACAGGGACTCGCGACGGGTGATAACGACAGATTCGTCAGGCTTTGGCACGAGGTGGGGAAGGATAAAATCTGCTTCGACGCGAAAAGCCGCGACGACGCCCTGAAAAGCGGCAAGCGCTGGTTCCCCTTCAACAAGGGCGGTAAGTACAGAAAATGGTACGGCAACGACGAATACGTGCTTGACTGGTCTCAGGACGGTTACGACATAATAAATCAATACGCGAACGGAAGGCAGAAATCCCGTCCGCAAAATCTCAATTACTTCTTTAAACCAAGCGTCACCTGGTCAAAGGTCTCCCAAACGGGCCTGGCGTTTCGATATAAGCCTCCGGGTTTCATATTCGACGTGTCCGGAACGAGCATGTTTGCCGATGAGGATACGCTTTACTACCTGTTGGCGCTATGCAACAGCTGCGTCACCTCCGAAATCATGAGAGCCATATCCCCGACGATGAACTACGAAGTGGGGCAGGTGGCCTCCATACCCGTCATAATGGACGGCAGAAAGGGAGATATAGCGAATCTGGCGAGGCGCTGCGTCGAAATTTCAAAGCTCGATTGGGACAGCTTTGAGGCATCGTGGAATTTTACGCGCCACCCGATGCTCGCGTACCGGATAACGGGCGGGGCTCTGGACGGCGAGGTCTATGTCGAGACTTCCTATAACATGTGGAAGCTCGCCGCTAAAAGCCTTTACGACGAACTGGAACGATTAGAAAGCGAGATCGACCGCCTGTTTATGAGCGTTTACTCGCTCGACGGCCAGACGCTTCCGCCCCCTCCGGAGGTGTGCGTAAGGCGCATAATGGACAAGTCCGACGCGCGCAAAAACCGCTTTGTCGTCACCAGGCGCGAGGCTATAGCGAGCCTCATAAGCTACGCCGTAGGCTGTGCCTTCGCGCGTTTCGGCGATGGCGGCGATCCCTCCCGGGCGATACCCGTGGCAAATTCCCCCGTTTGTGGCGACGCGGTTTCCGTTCTCAGGGATTTTCTTGTTGAGAACTATTCGGGCGATACGCTCGAGGAAAATATGAGGTTTATCGCGCTGGCGCTGTCAAACGGTAAAAGCGGCTCCATAGAGGCGATATACAAGTATTTCTTAAAGGATTTCTACGCGGATCATTTGAAAATGTACCACAATCGCCCTATATACTGGCTTTTCGATGCGGGAGATATATGCTTTTTGACGTATATGCACGGACTTGGTTCATCGACATTTGAGATGATGAAAGAGACGATCGAGGCTATGGGAATGAGCGGAGGAGACTGGCACAGGGCACTGTGTAAAGCGTCCGCGATGCCTCCACTCGACGTAAACGACGGGGTTAAGCATAATTACGCGCTTTATGAGAATATTCAAATCGAATCTGCTGAAGGTGAGATGAGAGGCGTCAGACTGTTGAGAAAGATTCCTTAAAAGGCTCCTTAAAGTGCAATGTCATCAACCCAAGAGTCGTAACTCAAATACACACGCTAAGGGGCTTTATCCCTTGAAACTACACTAGGGGACGCGTCCCCTTGCCCGGGCGCTCACGGGGGAGACCTCACCCGTCAGGGCTACGCCCTGCCACCAGGCGCTTCGCGCGGCCTACGGCCTCCAGAGGAGAGGGCAATCTCTCCGCCCGCTGCGGCGGGTACCTCTCCTGTAAGGAGAGGTGGCAGGGTACCTCATCCGTCATCGCTACGCGATGCCACCTGGCGCTTCGCTCGGCTTGCAGCCTCCAGAGGGGAAGGCTTTGCCCTGTCGGAGAGGCTCCCCCGGATAGCCTCAGACCGCGCGAAGCTCCGTGACACCTCCCAAGGGCGCTTCGCGCGGCTTTAGGCAAGCTGGCCAGGAGAAGCTTTTAATTTAAAGGCGGTATGCCACATTCGCCACATTTCGCCACGTTACTGTTATGTAGTGCCCCATGTCAAGGTCGAGAATGTTAATTCACCGACAAG
>JAUNBY010000436.1 GCA_030526935.1 Clostridia bacterium | reverse complement strand
CATTTAATATATGTATTTGACATTGGGAAAACGGCGCTATATACTTGAACCAGAAGACATTTGAAGCCCCGAATCCCTTAAGCGCCGATGAAAGCGCCGTTTTGCACAAAGCCGTCGCCGTTTTCATGGAGCAGACGGGAGTGCCGTGCTCCGGTTGCCGCTATTGCTGCGAGTCATGTCCCGCGCAGTTGGATATACCGCTTCTCATAAAAGGCTATAACGAGCGCAATGTCAGCGTCGAAACATGGCGCGTAGCAAACCTCGCAAGCGCAAAGAGCGCCGAAAACTGCCTCCAGTGCGGTATATGCTTAAATCATTGTCCTCAAAAGATCGACATCCCCGCCGTTATGAGAAAACTCGCCACGGAACCAGACGGGGATAAAAGAGAATGACACAAGGAGAATCTCAATATGGAAGCGGATATTTTACAGCGCGATAGAAACGGATTTCCCGTTTCTACCCATGAGCCGGAATTTCAGAAAATCAAAGATATACAGGAAGTCAACCGCCGCCTAGTGGCGCAAATGAACACGGCTTACCACAGCGATGACGAAAACCGCGACTTGCTCGAAAAAATAACGGGACGCGAACTGGATGAGGGCGTATGCATATGGCCGCCGTTCTATACGGATTTCGGGCGCAACACCGTCATCGGCCATAATGTGTTCATCAATTCAAACTGCACCTTCATGGACAGGGGCGGCATCACCATAGGCGACGGCGCCTACATTGGGCCAAATGTGCAGATAACCACGCTTAATCACGACCACAACCCCGAAAAGCGGTATATAACATACTGCCGTCCGGTCATCATTGGCAAAAACGTCTGGATCGGAATGGGGGCGACGATTTTGCCGGGCGTGACGATCGGGGACGGCGCGATCGTCGCGGCGGGAGCGGTCGTCACAAAGGACGTGCCGCCTATGACTACAGTGGCCGGCGTTCCGGCAAAGGTGATAAAAAAGGAGGAATCGCAATGAAGCGCATTACAGCTATTTTTCTTACGCTCACGCTTTTATTCGGCCTTGCCGCCTGTTGTGAAGCGATGGACGCGAACCACGATACGACCCCGGCGAGCTCCGCGGTAGGCGTATTCGATTTTGAAGCCCGCTGCGTCCTTCTCAACAGCGGCTATACGATGCCGATCAACGGGATTGGCACATACAGCCTGCACGACGACGTGTGCAGAAATTCCATAACGGCGGCGCTGAACAGCGGCGTCCGGCTCATCGACACCGCCCACGCTTACGGAAACGAGGTGGAAATCGGCGAGGCCATCCGCGACTGCGACGTTGCGCGCGAGGAAATCTTCGTCATAACGAAGCTCTACCCCGACCAGTTTTCCCATCCCGAAGCGGCCATCGAGGAAGCTCTGGAAAAGCTTGATATTGGCTACATAGACATGATGCTGCTTCATCATCCCGGCAGAGGCGACGTGGATGCGTATCGTGCGATGGAACAGGCCGTAGCCGACGGCAAGATCCGCTCCATAGGGCTGTCAAACTGGTATGTCGAGGAACTGGAAGAATTCCTGCCGCAGATAGACATAATGCCCGCTCTCGTGCAAAACGAGATCCACCCCTACTATCAGGAGAACGACGTCATACCCTATATTCAATCCCTCGGCATCGTCGTGCAGGGATGGTATCCGCTCGGCGGCAGGGGCCATACGGCGGCGCTTCTTGGCGACGAGGTCATTTCTCAAATCGCGGCGGATCACGCTGTGTCCCCGGCGCAGGTCATACTTCGCTGGAATCTTCAGAAGGGCGTAGTCGTCATCCCCGGCTCCAGCAATCCCGACCATATTTTGGAGAATACCCAATTGTACCACTTTGAACTTACGGAAGATGAAATGCGGCGCATTAACGCCCTTGACAGGAATGAGAAGCACGACTGGTATTAAAGATGCGCCTTGCATATAATCGGAGGGCTGCCTCGCAAGAGGAAGCCCTCCAATTTTTGATTTTTTATGCCAGTTAATGAGCCTTTTCGCCCTTTCTTACCTGCCGTTTATCGGATTACATATCACTCATCCGGCGATGGGAGCTACGTAGAAAGTTATGGTTTCGGGGAAGTTGCCGTTTTCATCCCTCTCGGGTTGTTGCGAGATTATTGTGCATGCTTCGTCGTCATAGACGTTATAACCATTGGGAACAGCAATCTGAAGGACTTTGTCGATGGGGGCTTCAAACGTATATTCCGCTTGTGAGTCAGTTCCGGGATTCATTATAACGCGAATCTCGCGCTTTTCCGCGGCGTTCTCGAACTGCGAGTATATATCCGGGAGATCTAAGTCGATTGTCATGTTATAATCGCAATCGCAATGCAAGTACAGCGTTTCGCTTCCATCGTCTCCAATAATGTATCCGTCAAATGACTCAATCAGCAGCGTTTCCGGCTCGACCGTATAACGGAATAAAAACGGCTTGTTCGCGGCGTATTCGGCATAATATGGCGGCGACATACCTTCTATGGTTATCAACAGTTTTCCGTCATCCATCGTCTCTTCGGAAAT
>JAUNBY010000435.1 GCA_030526935.1 Clostridia bacterium | reverse complement strand
AGCGTCTCAAAGTCCTCGATGGCCGTAAGCGGAAGCTCTATCTGGGTGTAAATCAGCTTCTTGCCGCCCTTGATGCCCGGCAGGTTAAGCGTAGTGTCCACCACCGCGTTCAGGCCCCCGATATGGGTAATCATAGCGGCAGGATTGATCTTGCCCGTGGTCATTAGTTCGATCGCTTCCTTCATGTCGTTTGTATTTCCGCCGGAAGTTCCCACGACATGCGTGTAGAGGTAATGGACGTTGTAGAAGTTGAATTCGGCTTTAAAGCGGTTATTGGTGGGTCCGGCAAAGAAGTTCAGACAACCGTCGAAGGCAAGTATGTCGTCGGCCTGTTCAATGACGGGTTTAACCGGCGCGAAGCATATTACGTCGTTAAAACCGGTACCGCCCGCGAGGTCGCGCAGGTATTGCGTATCGTTTCCGGGTTTGGCGGTGTTGACGTAATGCAGTTCTATGCCTAGCGACTTCGCGTGCTCTATAGTGTATATGCTTTGCGCGCGGGCAAGGCGGTCATCGTCGATATCGGTGACGACCAGCAAGCTGGGGTGGCGGTCGCCGTGAAGCGCATAGTCTATCGCGCCCAGGCCCATCGGCCCTACGGAGGCCAGTAAAGCCATCTTGCCGTTCTCGACAATGCCCATCTCGTGCTCGTAGGAACCGGGCCTGGTGTGGTACATGGCATGGTAGGTTCCGATAATACAGCTCATGGGTTCGGACAGGGAACCGTAAAAATAGGTGTCGGAATCGTAGGTCAACAGGTTGTCAGTCAACAGCGTCTCAATCGGCACAAGGCCATATTGCATATCGCCGCCGCAATACTGATAGGAATATCCGGGCGCCATCTGGCTTCCCTTGTAGAAGTGGGCGGGCTGTATGACGAAACCCTGACCCGGTTTATACTTATGGTGCCAGTTCTCCCCTACCGCGTCGATTACGCCGCAGAACTCATGACCTACGACGGTTGGATGTTCGGCCACATCGTCGGGCACACGCTTGTGATCCGCCCCTTCGACGGCTGCTTTATAGGTGCTCATACATATCGAGTCGGATATGATTTTAACTCGCACGTCGTCCGGACCGACATCCGGCAGTTCTATCTCCTCCAGCCTCAAATCCATCTTCCCGTGAATGCGTACAGCTTTCGTTTTCATATATTTTCTCCTCACATCTGATAGGCTATTTTGATCATGTCAAACAGCGGTTCATCCGCCGTCAGACCCATGTAATGCCCCATCACGTATTCAATACCCCGTTCCTTCAACGCCGTTTGTATCTCGGGCGCGGTTGCGTCACCGGCGCGGTCGAACTTCAGCGCCGCCATGATGCCCTTGACGATTGGCGCGGGATCCACGCCCTGTTCGATGGCGAAAAGCGCCGCCCCGACTATTCTGTCGTTTCTCCGCAACTTGCGAACGGGATCGGCTCCCACGCGGGCAACGGTATCTTTCAGCGCTTTATTCTGAAAGCGGAACAGCAGATCGCTCACGTTGCTCTCTACGTTTTTTCGCACATCTTCGCCAAACTTAGCGATCAGGGCGTGCGCACTGGTCATCATGGACGCCTCGGCAGCTTTATATATCTCCGGATCGGCAATAGCCTGCCATATGTACTCATAGCCCTTCTCATACCCCAGATAGGCGCACAACGCGTGTCCGCCATTGTGAAGGAAGAGCTTGCGCTTTATATAGAACTCAAAAGGGGTATAGGGAATCAGACCAACCAGATCCGGAATGCGGCCCTTGAAGGCGTCATTGTCGACGGGCAGATCGCTGTAAGGCTCAACGCAAATCAGCAACCTGTCTTTGGCGCGCATTTCAGCGGTCAGCGGCGGCACCATGCGTCCTATGGACGCCTCAACCAGTCCCAGATTGTCATCCGCCCACCGCTTTTGCTCGTCGGTCAGCTTCTCGTAGATCCAGCCGCGCATAAGCTCGTCCGCCCCGAGCTGGTTTTCGCAGAGTATTATGTCCAGCGGCTTACCGGTTCTGGCCATTCGAGCCGCCACGCCTCTGGCGATGACCGGGGCGATTTTGGGCAGTACGACGACGCCTACGGCGGTTGCCATGATATCGCAGTTTACGATTTCATCGATAGCCTGATCCGTCAGGGAGTTTACGGCGTACACGTTCTTCACCACGGTATCGCGTTCCTCCTCGTTGGATACGATGCGCACGGTATACTCTGCGCGGGTGTTCATCTCGTCAATGACGTCGGGCATGATATCCAGAAAACAGACCCTGTAGCCCGAATCCGAAAATACCTTGCCGATAAAACCCCGGCCAATATTACCGCCGCCATACATGATTGCCGTTTTCATGGATATTCCTTCTTCCTTAATTTTATCGCGAATTATCGCGCGATGTAGGCGTTGACGATTTCACCGTAGTAAGCGATATGAGCGTCCTTATTCGCCATAAAATAGTCGCCGGGAATGTCCTGCGGGTAGTACTTCATGAATTTTTTATCCAGCAGTTCCAATTTCTGCTCCTGACGGTAAACGACTTTACACTCAAGCGTAAGGG
>JAUNBY010000434.1 GCA_030526935.1 Clostridia bacterium | reverse complement strand
TGGTTACAATTGAATGTTAAATTTTCTATTGACTTGATTTTTTTGGCGTAAGTGGTATAATTTGCATAGTAGCTGAAAATACATTATATTTTTCGTATTTGAAGCACATTCGCCCAGTGTTGACGCTGCTGCTCAACGCCCGTCCGGGGCTATCTTTTGCTCAACAACGCGCCGCTTCCCTTCGAAAGCGCCTTTGGGCATAAAATTTCACCGGATCAGGGCATTTCGGACGATGTCAGCACACCCTGGACAATCAGTTACATTATTTTATGGAGGGGAGTCTGTTTATGTACGCGAGGAAATGGTGGATATGGCTGCTGGTCGCGGCGTTGGTCGCGGCTGTGCCCGCGTTGGCAACTGCCGAAGAAGCTCAGGAAAAGAGCTGGGACATCGAAGGGAAAGTGCTTTACAACATAGGGGTAGACAATGGTTCCAATATGATAGTCAGCAAAACCGCCGACAATCCCAATCCCGACTTTGGTTACGCTCGCCTTAACGGGGCGAACGGCGAGTGGCCGGATTACATGGTCGGCACGTGGGCGATAAAGCGCCTGAACGGCGACGAGATAGAGCTTGACATCACCCATGGATCTGGCCCTGACACCTATTTTACGCTTCTCGAGGGCGAAGCGGATCAAACCGCGTCCTTCAGGATAACGTATACCTCATCAGACCTTCAAAACCCGGTGAGCAAAATCATCTGGGTAGAAGTAGTGGATGGCGACAGTGGCCGCTATGTAGACGACTATGAATACGACGTCACTGAATTTAACATCAAGGCGGGCAAACGTCTTCACGTCGACGCCGGCAAGACGCTTCCGGCCGGCGCGGAACTGCTGAGGCCGATTTCCATCGCGTTTGACGATAGCGCGCTGTGGGAACTGTACGAACAGGGACACGTCGATTTTTGGCATGATAGCGAGACGGGCGAGTTTGAGATCGTCATCTGCGAACCGGGCGTATATGAGCTGACCGCGTATGTGGATTTCACCAACAGCCCGGAAAAGGTGATCCCGCTCACGTTCAACGTGACCGGAAAAGCCGCGCCGGACGAACTGCCTGAGTTCGAATTGATGACTGACAGAACCGAGCGCACGCGGTTGTATTGCGAGCCTGAGGAAGGCGCGGAGTATTATATAAACACTTACTGGCTGAACGAAAACTGGTTTTGGAGCGAAGCCACCGACGACGAGATGGAATGGACGGTCGAACAGACTCGGGGCGAGGAGCTTGATCTGCTGCTTGGCCCGTGGAACAATAATTGCGAGTGCAGTCTGTTTGCTCGCGACGCCCTCCCAATTGGCGAATACGAGTTTGTGGTCACATGTAAAAACGTCAGCCGCGACGAGCAAGACAGTTCTACGTTCAAGCTGACCGTGCGCGAGCAAGTCGAGGTGTTGCCGGAGCAGATATTCTACACTGCTATCGGTGACAGCGTAACTATCGAGGTGGGCGAAAAGCTCGCATTTGGCGCTCCGAGCCTATATCCGACGAACAGCGAGCTTCCCGAGTATTACAATTTCGGCTTATGGATAGAGGAAATCGACGGCGAACTGTGGGATAAAATGCTACTGGTGGAAGACAGCGAGGACGGACGCCACGAACTGATGGGAATCGAGCCGGGCACCTATACGGTATACACTTATCTCAATATGATGGGCGATAGCCGTGAATGTGGCAGGTTATTTACCCTGACGGTCGTTCCGGCAACCAGCCGCCTTGTCACCGACATAACCCTCTCCCATCAGGGAACGGACGAGGATCCGCTTCTCATACCCTACAACGTTCCCTTCACCATTAAGGCCACGGCGCTTCCCAAGAAGGCCGCCAACAAGAAGCTTACCTGGACAAGCGACTATCCCGAGGCCATAAGCGTGAGCGACAAGGGCGTCGTGACCGGTACAGAGATGTACGCCCAGACCGCCATCTACGTAAGCACGACCGACGGATCCGCCATCACGAAGACCATAGTAGTGAGAGTCGTCCCCGTGGTGCCGACTAAGGTTGAACTTAACAAGAAAAAGCTTAAGATGAACGCCGGCGAATACACCCAGCTTACCGCGAAATTCAAGCCCAATACCGTAAGCGAAGAATTTAAACAGCTCAGGTGGATGAGCGATAACACCGAAGTAGCCGAGGTAGACATGTACGACGGCACGATAATGGCGGTGAAGCCCGGCAAGGCGACGATCTACGCCTATGCCTACGACGAGTATTGGCAACCCGGTTCAGTTTTCGCCAAGTGCGTCGTCACGGTCAAAGGCGGCAAGGCGCAGGGCATCGCTCTTACGCAGGATGAAATCACCGTTAAGGCGGGCGACAGCATCACCATAAGTGATTACGTCGAAATTTCTCCCGATGACGCCGAATACACGCTGACTTATAACAGCAGCGCCGCCAAAGTCGTTAAGGTCAGTAAGAAGGGCGTAGCCACAGCGCTCAAAGCCGGAACCGCGAGCATCACAATAAAGGTCAAGGGAACGAAGCTGTCCGCTTCATTACTGGTGACTGTCGAGTAAAGGCTCGCGAAGGTATTTTA
>JAUNBY010000433.1 GCA_030526935.1 Clostridia bacterium | reverse complement strand
GTTATACAGGACGACGTTATAGTCAACCAGCTTTCGATGGCGGCTATAGGCATAGTGCTTCTGCTTACGTTCAGATCCCTTACCATACCGTTTATACTGCTTGCGTGCATAAAATCCTCGATATATATAAACCTCGCCGTGCCTTACTTTACGGGGGAACCGCTTTATTACCTGTCGCTTTTGATAATCAACTCCATACAGCTCGGGGCGACGGTGGATTACGGCATACTTTTCACCGAAAAATACATGAAAGCGCGCAAAAAGGCGGGGCGCATAGACGCGGCCGCGGAAGCCATCGCCGAGGCGTCGCCATCGATACTGACCTCAAGCGGCATACTCTTTACCGGAGGCACGATGCTTGGCGGCATGTCGAGCGTCGATATAATAAGGCAGCTGGGTTTTCTGGTCGGTCGAGGGGCGCTCATATCCGCCGGCATGGTCGTACTTGTGCTCCCGGCCCTGCTTATAATATTTGACCCGCTTATAGGAACAACGACCATGGGTTCCCGGTTTTTCAGAAAGAATAAACGTGGATGGAAGGTGTCGTCGGATGAGAATAAAGAGCTTGACGAGGAGTATCGCGATTTTGTTGGCCTTGTTGACGCCGAATCTGGCGTTGGCGGAGAAAAACGAGGTGATATACGCGAATCTGTCCGCCAAAGGCGACGTGCGGGGCGTGTACGTGGTCAACAAGTTTGAATACGACCGCGCGAGGGATGTCGTGGATTATGGGGATTATTCTTACGTCGTAAACCTGACCGATATGTCGCGGATCAGGCAGGCGGGAGATGAGATTTCGTTCAGCGCGCCGTCGGGGGCGTTTTACTATCAGGGGAACGCCACAACGCGAAATCTGCCATGGGTTTTCAACATAGATTACCGTCTCGACGGCGTGGAAATCGAGGCCGACGAATTGGCGGGAAAGAGCGGAAAGGTCGATATATACATATCAATCGCCAGAAATGATAGCCTGAACAGCGTGTTTTTCGATAATTACATGCTTTCCATGTCGGTGACGCTCGACGGAGATATAGCCTCGAACATAATAGCTGAGGACGCGACCGTCGCGAATTCCGGAAAGGACAGGCTTTTGACCTATACGCTTCTTCCCGGAACGGAAAAGACATATGCCATATCGATGGACGCGAGAAACTTCGAATTAAGCTCCATTTCGATAAACGGTGTGCCGATGGGTCTCGACATAGGGGAGGTGGATACGGGCGAAATAAAGGAGCAATTGGAAGAACTGGAAACCGGCATTTCGAGTATCAAAAAGGGCGCCACGCAGATAAACGCCGCTTCGCAGAAACTATACAGCGGGGCTAACGACCTTTATACCGGCTCTGTCGCCATATCGGGAGGCATAACTGATATAAAGGGAGGTTCGACGCAGATAGAACAAAGTTCCGGATTAATACTCGAAGCGGTTAATACGATGTCGGCGGCGCTTGGACAATTGCAAACTCAGGCGCAGAAACTTAAAAACGGCGGGGGAGACCTTGTAGCGGGAGCTAAGGCGCTCAATGAGGGAATTGTGGCGCTGGATACGTCATTTTCGCAAATTACGGCAGCCTCTGCGACCATATCGCAGGGCATAGAAGCGCTAAGGCAGTCTTCGGGAAGCTGTTCGGATGAGATAAAGTTGATAAACGCGCTTATTGAGAAAGGCGCGAACAACGCCGACGTGAGAACCTATCTGTCAAAGGAAATGGCGGCGATGACGAAGATAATAAAAACTCTCGAAGGAGTAAACGACGGACTTGACGAGCTATCTACGAAATATGCCGCGTTTGACGATTCGCTTGGCGAGGTATCTACGAGCATTGGTCAGCTCAAGACCGCCTCGGAAACGCTTCTTTCGGCTATAGAAACCTATACCGGTTCGACGGGCGCTATCTCGGATGCGCTCAACAGCTTCGACGCCGGGACGCTGGCTGAGCAATACGCGCTTTTTAACGATGGGGTAGAACAACTCGACTCGGCTATATCCACGCTTAAGGACAGCTACGCGTCGCTGCACAGCGGCATTCAAACGCTTTATTCGGGAACGGGCGAGTTGCAAACCGGAGCCAAAAAGCTCAACAGCGGCACGGGGGAATTGAAAAGCGAGACGCGCAATATGGATGAGAAGGTCGATGAGGAAGTCGATAAGACCCTTTCCAAATATACCGGGGAGGGCTTCGAACCCGTGTCGTTCATGGATGAACGCAACGACGTACAGCTTGTCCAATTCGTGTTGAAAACCGAAGCGATAGAGATTACAGAAGACGAAAGCTACGATGAATCAGAGGAGGACGAACCCGCTACATTCATCGACAGACTGATGGCGCTGTTCAAATAGCGGCTTGTGGAGGGTAATATCATGAAGAAAGTAACGGCTATAATTCTAATCATAGCGCTCGCACTTCTGACTACGGGCTGCACGGATGCCCAGGTGAGAAACGCCCTGGTCGATATGGGCTACGCTCCAGCCGATACCGACGCTTCGCCCGAACCTGAGATTACGCCCGAACCGGAGGCTATGCCGGAACCCGGTGCGACGCCCGA
>JAUNBY010000432.1 GCA_030526935.1 Clostridia bacterium | reverse complement strand
AGCCTGTCAAGCGCTTTGACAAGTTCCTGGCGGGGGACGGCCAGATTGATTCGTTCAAATCCCGATCCGGCTTTGCCGAATATATAGCCCTCGTCAAGTATCAGATGGGCTTTTTCGCGGGTGAATGTCTCCAGATCTCGCTCATTATATCCGAGCGGGCGAAAGTCGATCCAGGCCAGATACGTGCCCTCGGCGTCTATCAGTTTGAGCATGGGCATTTTATCTTTTATAAAGGCGGCGAGCGTTTCAAAATTGCCCCTTATATAGTCAAGGGCGGCATCGAGCCAGTCGGCCGCGCCCTCGTAGGCCGCGATTGCGGCGACGTGACCGAAATATGACATATTCTCAAAGCCGTCTATTTTAACCTGTTTAGCCATGCGCTCGCGCAGAGCCGGATTGCGGACGAGGCAAAACGCGGTGTTCAGCCCAGGTATGTTGAAAGTTTTGCTTGGAGCCGCAAGCAGGACGCAATCGGAGGATATATTAAGGTACGGCGTGTGGCGTCCTTTGAGAACGAGATCCGCATGTATTTCGTCTGAAACGACGGTCACTCCGTTAACGGAGCATATATCCTCGAGTTTTCTTAATTCATCGACCGTCCATACACGACCGACGGGATTGTGCGGCGAACAGATTATCATAAGCGTGACGTCAGGTTTCGCGGCAACGGCGGCGACGGCTTCAAAATCGATTTCGTACTTCTCGCCGTCGAATAAAAGCGGGCAGTCTTCCACGCGCCTTCCCGTGAGCGTTATTGAATCGAAAAACGGCGGGTATATCGGCGAATTGATGATCACGCCGTCGCCCGGAGATGTCAACGCCCTTATTGCGACGCGAAGCGCAGGAACAACTCCCGAGAGTGTGATTATTTCATCGCGGGATATATCGAGCGAATGGCGTTTTTTCATCCAGCCGCGAATCGCGTCGAGAAAGCGGGGCGTCGGATCGGTATAGCCGTATATTCCGTGTTCGGCGGCGGCGATGACCGCTTCCTTGACACACGCGGCGACTGAAAACTCCATATCCGCTATCGACATCGGCATTATGCCGTGAGACTTTTCATAGTCATTGCGCCTTTCCCACTTGCAGGATCCGAACCCTTCACGGTTTATAACCGTATCAAAATCGTACATCTTTACCTCCAAAAGCGGCGTTTACACGCCGCTTTTTTCTCGCTTCCCTGTTTAAACGTCATCCAAGCATATCGTTTCTTATGAATTCGGCTATCTCGGGTATATCGGACAATACGCTTATGGCGCGTATGCCTATAAGGGAGATGTCGAAGGACATGGAATTCATCAAATCTTCATCGAGGTTGTTGAAGTTGATCGCTTCAAGCGCGTTCAAGTCTCCCGTATCGACCATGCCCGAATCAGTTCCCGCGGTCAGGTCAGACGCAAAGCTTACCGAAGTAGTCGCCAGATTTACTCCCATGGAAATATGACCCTTAACGCCCTCGCCGGCATCTGTCTGATAAGGCTCGCATACATACGTAGCGGATAATTCATCATTAAGACCGGCCTTTAATATATAGGCGTTTATATCAGACGATTCCTTTTTGGAAGCGGAAAGCTTGAATACAGACTCGTTCAAAGCGTAGACCTGTATCTGCATGGCGTGCGTGTCGGATTCATCGGAATGATTATACCCGCTCACGAGGGTGCACTTAACAACCTCCTGCCCGTCATAAGAAGCGCTGAATACGGCGTTTACGGCCATCTGTTCAGGATGCTCGTCGTCCGGTATGGCGTGCAAGTCAAGCGTATACATGGTAGCGTCGTCAAAAAGCGTAGCCACAATATCCCTGGCCCCGTTTGAATACCTGCCAAGAAGATTGAAGGGGATTGCGAATGTATCGACGCCGTTGGAAACGCGCAGCTCGGTTTCAATTTTTATATAGCTCATGTCATCGGTGATCCAAACGGTCGTGTCAAGGCTCTTTTCCAAAGCCTTCAGTCCCTCGATATCCAGGCTTTTGATGGCGGATAGCGCGGACGTCGCGTCGATAATGGCGTTGATCTGATCGTTGTTAAGATCAAACTCGCTCTTGTTTGCGGTGAGGTTCGCGCCATACATAAACCCGGTTATCTCTCTGCCGACCTCTACCGGTTCAAAATCCTCAAAAGGCTTCAAAAATATTGACATGTCGATTTCTTCGACCTGAGATGACTCCCCTTCGATTGTATTATAGGGTAAGAAAAACGCTTTTTCAAGGCCGTCGAGCGAAAACAGCAATTGCTCCCCGTTATCCTCGGCGACGGCGCGCAAAGCGCTCAGGCCGTTGGCGGCAAGTTCCATAACATATCCCGTCCCGTCATCCGTTGCGCCTTTTTCACAGGAGAGTTCCAGCCCCGTAAGGGTGCTTGTAATGATTTCTCCGTCCTCGGTTGTGATTTCAACACTGGGATTGCTCAACGCGACAAAAAAACGCTCATCGCTCTGCTGCGCGAACGCGCATGATGAAATAACCAGCAACATAGCCGCCATTGCAATACAGACCAATCTTTTCATTAAAATGTATCCTCCTTGCGTGAATGCAGATTCTCT
>JAUNBY010000431.1 GCA_030526935.1 Clostridia bacterium | reverse complement strand
ATTTATGGTGATCAGCCGGAGTTATGATTGGCAACCCTATCTCAACCGTGTCGCTCACGTCCAGATTCAGCGTCATATTGCTGTTCTCGTATACGACACTGGTTGGCGGCGCGTAATCGACCATGGATATGGTATAGCTTATCGACGCGGGCGAGCCTACGTCATTCCCATCCGCATCCACGGCCTGAGCCGTCAACGTCGCGGTGGCACTGCCCGCCGTATTGGGATAGCTCTCCGGCCACAGACAGGCGATGCTTCCCGTTAGACTTGAATCGCCATACTTGTCTTTCACAAGCAGTTCAATTCCGTCAAAGGCCGCGTCGGACATTTCAAGCGTCCATTTGATCTGTGTCGCGCCCTGGTTTTTAAGGTATGTATCATTGGTCACATATGTATCCCCTATGGAACGAACGCTGTCTCCGGTTCCGGCCACATGCAATTCGTATACCGTAGATTCGTCGTAATTGTCGAGCACCGGCATGACGGTTCCCGCCGTATTTACCGTTATGGTATTCGACTTAACGCAGAGATTGGGATACAGCCAGTAGAGAACGTTAAATTCATATATGCTCTTTTCTGTGAACCATAGGTCGAAGCTGCCGTCATACGATTTTATCCAATCCGTGTTGTAATCTTTATCAGAACATACTAACGAAAAGTATGCGTCATCAGGCTTATGGTGATATTCCGGGCTGATGATGGGCAAGCCGGTTGAGAGTGATATGCTTTGCGACAAATCGAGGTCATATTCGCTTGTCGCATACTCTAACGAAGGCACTATATGATCGACCATGTATATGGTATACTGAACAGAGGCGGGAACGCCGATGTCGTTCCCCTGCGCGTCCACGGCCTGCGCCGTCAGCGTCGCCGTGGTGCTCTTTACCTCATCAGGGAAGCTTTCAGGCAATAAATAGACGCTTTCTCCCCTTATATCATCATAATATTCATTTGTTTTTAATACTATACCATTAAAGGCAGGATCATCCATCTTAAGCGTCCAGTTTACTGCGGTCACGCCATTGTTTTTCAAGTATGTCGTATTATCTACGTATACAAGTCCAAACTTTGAGGCGTTATTTCCGTTTACATGAAGTTCGTATTCGTCTCCTCCGTTTAAGTAGATTAGCGGCATAATCGCTACTGTTACCTTCGCCACATCTGTATCAACGTCTGCCTTCCCATCGGCGGACACGCGGCAGAAATAGTAATACGTGCCGACGGTGAGCGATGCCGGTATGGGGAACACCTCTCCCGTCGCGCCCACGATTTCCGCTGCACCGGTCTTATCCCCGTCCGTGCAGGAATACCACTGATAAGATACCGCAGATCCATCAGCGACCGAGGCGGCCGTCACGAGGCTTTCATTGATACTTCCCAATAAAACATCCGCATTCAGAGGTTGAAGCGTAATAACTATATCGTCCGCGTTATCGACGTATGTAAAGTGGATGCTGCCGGAAAGTTTAAACTCGGCGTGTCCCGTATCGACCTCGAACGATGCGGAGGTAACGGTATTGTCCGTGCTCGTTAACACTCCGTTATCGTAGGTTATCGCGGTTGTATCTGTAAAGCTGGGATTATTGAGCGCTATGTTCGACGTATATACATTTTCTTCCCCGCGCCACATGGGTATGTAGACTTGCTGGTTATCGCAGTCCATGTACTCAATTTTGGTGTTTTTGCTCAGATCCAGCGCTGTGAGCTGGTTTTCGCTACACACAAACCTCCTAAGATTCTGAATCATGCTTGCATCCAGAGATGTCAACCTATTGTTGTCGCACCACAAATGGGTCGTTGCATCGTTGAGTGCCAGGGTTTCCACTTGGTTATTCCCGCATTCCAGATATATAAGTCTGGAGTTCTTAGATACATCGAGCTTTGTGAGCTGATTATTATTACAGTACAGTTCTTCGAGAAGCAGGTTGTTGCTGAGGTCGAGCGAAGACAGCCCGTTTTTATAGCATTCCAGATACGCAAGCTTTGTATTTTGGCTCAAGTTGAGCGAAGACAGGGGATTATCGCCGCAGTAAAGCGATGTCAACTCAGTGTTTAAGCTAAGATTGAGCGAAGCAAGTTTGTTTGACGAGCAATACAGCGATTCAAGCGCGGCGTTATTGCTCACGTCCAAACTGGTAAGGTTAATGCCACTGCATCTTAAATCGGTAAGCTTTGCATTAGCGCTCACATCCAGCGTACCAAGAGCATTCCATGAGCAGTTTAAATACTCCAAGCTGGTGTTTTTTTCAACATCCAGAACACTAAGGTTATTTCCACCGCAATCCAAATACGTAAGCGCGGTATTATCGCTAACATCCAATGTCGTGAGATTGTTGTTATAAAACGACAGATACTTAAGCACAGGGCAATTGCTCACATCCAGCTCAGTCAAATCGCAGTTGCCAATCTCAATTCTCTCCAACGCAGGATTGCTTACTTTAAGGCTGACCAGACTGTTGCTCTCCTCCAGGAACAATTCAACAAGAGCGGTGTTTGCGGTGACGTCAAGCTCCGTCAGGTCTGAGCCCCAGCAACTGAGTTCCTTAAGCGCG
>JAUNBY010000430.1 GCA_030526935.1 Clostridia bacterium | reverse complement strand
CCGAGCTAAGCTCCGTGACAGAGGGGTTAACTCGCTTGGGTTGATGACATTGCCCCCGAAAGCCCCGCGGGATATCCCCTGCCGTTCCAGAGCTCGTGGCGATAAAGCGCGGCCTGGCTATGGGTAATTGTCGCCCGCCACCTAATCGGCCTGTTTTGCGTAAAGTCCCGGGTTGTTCCGGCAAAACGCGAACACCGCGTCCATCAGAAAGCCCGCCTTGCCGCGCCTGTAATATCCAAGCATCGGTATAAGCATAAACAGGGCGCCCGCCAGACATACGATCATGTCCTGCATGGTATCTCCGACGCCGCTCGCCGCGACGTTTTGCAGGTCGATACCCGTGACGAGGTTGATTATATACTCGACGATTTCCCAAATACCCGCGACCGCGAGGGTCGCGCAAAGGCAAAACGCCACCGCAAGGGCGCAATCTTCGCTTTTGATCTTTTTTTCGCTCTTGAGCCAGTAAAAGGCCGGAAGCGCTAAAAACATCGTGAAAGCGCCTGAAAGCGCGTGCATTATCTTATCGTAATAAGGTACTATGTGGTACCACCTTCCCGCCACTCCAAGCGAATACGCCATGAAGGTAAAGGCGAGTATAACAGCCTCGAGCTTAAACGTCCGCTTTAATCCGAGTATCCTGTACACAAGAAGGTATACGACCGGAAGCGCCATGTTCGCAAACGTCTGAAACAGCTGATAATAGTCGGACAGGCTGAACCAGTATATCGCGAGTCCGACCAATACCGCGTAGTATATCGCAAGCATAACCCCGTACAGTTTTTGAAATCCGTCATCCTTTTCGGACAATTCAATCCGCATTCGTTTACTTCCTTTCAGGCGGCGTCGCGCGCTTTCACGCTATTCCTATTCTCGTATGAGGCACCTCCGCGCGCAGAAGCTCGCCGATTTTGTGCCGCGCGTGGCCGATTATAACGGTCGAGCCGCTAAGCGCGGGCTTTATCGCGAATTCGAGCTTGGCGCGCGCGCCGTTGGCTCCCGGACGGCTGGAGCCGACGCAATTGGCCTGCAATTCGCGAACGCGCCTCACGAGCGATTCCGCGTCGGGGCAGATGACGTTTGTCACCAGCGTCGATGGATCCGTGGGATTTTGATATATGCCCTCCGTCGATGAAAGTATCACGAGAAACTTCGCGTGAACCAATTCGCACAGTACGGCCGCGGTCTCGTCGTTATCTACGCACTCGACGATATCGTTAGAGCTGTTTCTGAGCGAATTGAGCTCCATCTTGCGAACCTCGACGTCGGACACCGTATCGTTATAGTTGACTATTGGTATGGCGTTTTGTTCGGGGCATCTGAGCATGAGCTTATGTATGAACTCGCGCTTTTCCGGGTCGTTGAAGTGCTGATGCTCGACGAGCACCTGCCTTACGGAATACTCGGGCTTGGCGAACTGGCGGTAGTAATTCATGAGTATGGTCTGACCCTGCGCGCAGTAGTCGGACTTGTTTTCATTGCCGTCGCCCGACAATTCGCGCCCGGTGCGCTGTATATAGTCGAGCCTTCCTATCTCGGCGGCTCCGCTCGTCACCCATATCATGCCCGGGCGCAACTCGGAGGCGACCTGCGATATTATATTGTAGTCGATGGCGTGTCTTTCGTCGCGTATGAGCGCCATTGAACCTATTTTCCCGACGACGTCGATTTTCGACATTGTAAATCAACCTTTCGCTAGAGTATTTAACGCGTCTTTGCGCGCCGCGCTCGACGTTACCCGACCATTATAGCACAACCTTTATCGCGGTACGCTAAGTACGCGTAAAAATAACTCCGGCGCGCCGGACGCGCACGGGGGACGCGAAAAGTATGCGCTCGATACCGCTACAGCGATACATGGATGAATGACCGGAGGCGCGGGACATGAATTAACAATAAACACGCATCGACAATACGTATTTATTGTGGCGTACTATTGATGTCGGGAGGTAAGGCTGAAGCGCGAAGGGCGGATGGTACAGAGGCAGACCGGATCGCACGTTCAGCTCAAAAGGGACGGTCAGAGGATTACGGCGCCAGACCACCGGGGAGACTTAAAGCCGGGCATCGAGAAGGAGATTCGCAAAAGGCGGGGTGGTAAGCCGCCAGAGCAAGGAGGAATTATCGATGAATAAAGCAAGCAAATACACATACGCGGCGATATTCACCAAAGAAGCGGACGGATACAGCGTAAGGTTTCCGCAATTGGATGGGTGTTACACACAGGGCGACAGCTTCGAGGACGCGCGTAAAATGGCCATAGACGCGATGAGCCTGCATCTGTATGGCATGGAAAAGGACAACTGCGCGATACCTGAGAGCACAATGGACGTAGACGCGCAGGACGGAGAGATGGTCGTGCCCATAACGGCATGGATGACGCCGTTCAGGGACGAGATGGAAAACAGGGCGGTTAAGAAAACGCTGACCATACCCGCGTGGCTCAACGAGGCGGCGGAGATGAGAAAGGTAAATTACTCGCAGATACTGCAATGCGCACCCCTACGGGCAATGTCATCAACCCAAGCAAGTTAACACCTCTGCCACGGAGCTTCGCACGG
>JAUNBY010000429.1 GCA_030526935.1 Clostridia bacterium | reverse complement strand
TCCGGCTATGAGAACAAAGTCAAAGCCAACCTCGATAAGGCCGTTGAGAACAACAACATGCAAGACCTTATATTAGAGGTAAAGATACCGGTGGAAGAAGTCCTTGAGGTCAAGAACAACAAGGCTCACTACGTCAAGCGCAAGCTCTTGCCCGGCTACGTAATGGTCAGGATGATAATGACCAACGAAAGCTGGTATCTGGTCAGAAACACCAGAGGCGTAACCGGGTTTGTAGGGCCGGGGTCAAAACCCACCCCGCTCAACGGCATTGACATCGATTCCATCGGTGGAAATCAGGCTCCCACGCGCATAGATATTCAGGTCGGCGACAGCGTCCGCATACTCGCGGGGCTGTTCGAGAATTTTACCGGCCGCGTCGAATCTATAGATCTGGCTAACCAGAAAGTGCGCGTAATGGTGCCTATGCTCAAACGCGAAACGCCCGTTGATCTCGAATACGACGAAGTGATACGGGAGTAATCAGCCCAATTCCCCGCTTATGGCGGGTTGTTGGAGTGGGAGGAACGCTCAGGTTCCGTTTCACCACATTTATTTAAGGAGGAAAACCCCATGGCGAAGAAGGTTACCGCGATAATCAAATTGCAGGTAAATGCCGGCAAAGCGACGCCCGCGCCGCCTATCGGCCCGGCGCTTGGTCAGCACGGCGTCAACATCCCCGGATTCTGCAAGGAATTCAACGATCGTACCGCCAAGCAGATTGGCCTGATAATCCCCGTCGTTATAACGGTTTATCAGGATCGTTCGTTCACCTTTATTACCAAGACCCCCCCGGCCGCCGTTTTAATCAAGAAGGCCTGTGGAATCGAATCCGCCTCCGGCCGTCCTAACAAGGAAAAGGTGGCCAATATAACCAAGGCTCAGGTTCGCGAGATCGCCGAGCTGAAAATGCCCGACCTCAACGCCGCCTCCGTCGAGGCCGCGATGAGCATGGTAGCGGGAACAGCCCGTTCGATGGGCGTCGTCGTAGTTGACTAGCCGATTTTGTGGGAGGACATAGCGCCGTCAGCACCACAGGGAGGAATTGAAATGAAAAAAGGTAAGAAATATCAGGACAGCGTAAAGCTCATTGAAACCGGCAAGCTGTACGAACCCGAAGAGGCCGTATCGCTCGTCAAGCAGATAGCCAAGGCCAAGTTCGACGAAACCGTCGAATTGCACGTAAGGCTGGGCGTAGATCCCCGTCACGCCGACCAGCAGGTTCGCGGAACCGTCGTGCTTCCTCATGGAACCGGCAAGACCAAGACCGTTCTGGTCGTGTGCAAGGCCGACAAGCAAAAGGCCGCCGAGGAAGCCGGAGCCGATTTCGTCGGAGCCGAGGACATGATAGCCAAGATACAGGGCGGCTGGTTCGGGTTCGACGTCATGGTCGCCACTCCCGACATGATGGGCATGGTAGGCCGTCTGGGTCGCGTACTCGGCCCCAAGGGTCTTATGCCTAACCCCAAGACCGGAACCGTAACCATGGATATAGCCAAGGCCGTCAACGAGATCAAAGCCGGTAAGGTCGAGTACCGCGTTGACAAGACCGCCATCATCCACTGCCCCGTAGGAAAGGCTTCTTTCGACAACGCAAAGCTCGACGAGAACCTGCGCGTTTTGATGGGCGCCATTATAAAGGCAAAGCCCGCCGCCGCCAAGGGTACTTATATTCGTTCAGCCATACTTACAAGCACTATGGGTCCGGCAATAAAACTCAATCCGCTTAAATATTAATTCGTTTCTTTCATCCGACTGCCTCAGACACTGAGGCAGCCTATTTTAGCCTTATAAAACTGCCCGGATAAACGGTTTCCGCGGGAAGTCCGGGATTAAGCGCCGCCAGCCTGAAAAGCGGTATGCCATAGCGTTCTGATATGATGGCTGGCGTATCCCCGTAGCGGCTGTGGCAAAACTCGCGTTCGGGCGCGATAAGCACCTCTCCTTCTTCCAGCGCGGAAGGATCGATGTAGGGATTGTGGTTTAGCAGTGACAAAGGACGAACCCCCAGACTCCTGGCTATAGAAAGAAACGACTGGCCGCGAGTCACAACGTGAACTTCAGCGCAGGGACAATAAATGCCTGGCGCGGGGAGATTTATTTCTCGACCCGGAGGCATTCGACCGAAATCAAAGCCTGGATTAGCGGCGCGAATGGCTTGCGGGCGCAGCCCAAGGCGCAGGCAGACCCCCTCGAGCGTATCCCCCTCGCGCCATATATACCTTCTCACAAAAACACCCCCACGCAATAGCATATGCGCGGGGGCGTTTAAATAAGCGATCGAAAGGCAAAGCTACTTCATTCTTTTGCCCTCGGAAGCGTCGAGCCGCCATAGGGCATGGCGATTACCGTTGCGTCGGATCCCAGTTTCTCACGAGCCGCGTCGTAGGCTTCCTGCGCCGTCGGCATGAGTTTGATGAATATGCGCTTTACAAGCGCGTCGTCCATATCGCTCACGAGGTATATATCGGCTTTTCAAGCACCATCGCTGTTGCCGCGGCTTTGTGTCCGCCCAGTTGGAAGTCACGCCATGTCTATCATGCTAGAGGCTTCGGGCTTTACCATCAGGATGTGATT
>JAUNBY010000428.1 GCA_030526935.1 Clostridia bacterium | reverse complement strand
TGCTGATTATTTGCCTGATCGCTTCATGAATCACCACTCCACACCTTTTCGCGCCTTGACGCCCCGGTCAAAGGGATGGGCGCGCTTGACAATCTCGCTCACATAATCCGCCCGGGCAATGAGCGACGCTGGCGCATAGCGACCCGTCACCACAACTTCGCCGCACGCAAGCCCCGTTTCGATTAAACGCCACATATCGCCTTCGGATATCATGTCCAAATGCACCGCGATCGCCAGTTCATCAAATACCATCAATTCCGGTCGAATTTCCAGAATTGTTTCGCGCATTTCGCCCAACTTCTCCGCTTGTCGCGCCCGCGCCTCGCGCTTTTCCTCCGCGTTCATGTTGAAAGAGAACTTATTCATGGGCGGCGTTTCAATCACAAAGGCGTTTGGAAAATGCCTGAGCGCTTCGAGTTCCCCAGATCGCCCGTTTTTCATAAACTGTGCCACGAGCACGCGAAAGCCGCCTCCTAGGGCGCGAAGCGCAAGCCCCATCGCAGCCGTCGTCTTGCCCTTGCCATCGCCGGTATATAAATGCATCAGCCTTATATCTTCCATCTGTTCGCATCCTTTCTGAACCTGTCCATTATAACACGACTTAAAAAGATGTCAACGAAATATAGGGTTAACGCGCCGCCACCTTTGCGCGATAGCCTTATACCGTCGCCGCAATCGCGACGGCAAACAAAAAATAACATCTTTATCGACAATTATCGAAGTGGCAAACTTGACGAACGCGGCCTCATTAATTATAATATAAGATGTTGTGGTCTACGTGCGCAAATATAGCGCGTTAAACTGACCTGTAATCAAAGGAGGCTATCCCATTGAGCACCAAAATGACAATTGACGGCAATACCGCCGCCGCCCATATCGCTTATGCGTTTAGCGATGTGGCCGCAATTTACCCGATAACCCCCTCGTCGCCGATGGCCGAGTACATCGACGAGTGGGCCGCTACCGGCAGACTCAATCTGTTCGGACAGCAGGTCAAGGTCGCCGAGATGCAGTCCGAGGGCGGCGCCGCCGGAGCCGTGCACGGTTCTCTGGCCGCGGGCGCTTTGACGAGCACCTTCACCGCCTCCCAGGGCTTGCTTCTCATGATCCCCAATATGTACAAGATTTCGGGCGAGCTTCTCCCCTGCGTGTTCCACGTTTCGGCCAGATCCCTGGCCTATCACGCCCTGTCCATATTCGGCGACCATTCCGACGTCATGGCCTGCCGTCAGACGGGATTCGCCATGCTCGCGTCCAACTCCGTTCAGGAGGCCATGGATATGGCGCTGGTCGCGCATCTCGCGACCCTCAAGTCCAAGGTTCCCTTCCTGCACTTCTTCGACGGCTTCCGCACGAGCCACGAAATCCAGAAGATCGACGGCATCGATTACGATGACTTTAAGGACATCGTAGACTGGGACGCAGTTAAGGCCTTCCGCGAAAACGCGCTCAACCCCGAACATCCCATGCAGCGCGGCACCGCACAGAACCCCGACATCTACTTCCAGGGCCGCGAAGCCGCCAACAAGTACTACGAGGTGACCCCCGAAATCGTCCAGTCTGTCATGGATGAGGTCGCGAAGATCACCGGCAGGAAGTATAACCTGTTCGATTACGTCGGCGCTCCCGACGCCACCGATGTCGTCATCGCCATGGGTTCCGGCTGCGACGCCATCGAAGAAACCGTCGATTACCTCGTATCCAAGGGACAGAAGGTCGGCCTTATAAAGGTTCACCTCTATCGCCCCCTCTCGGCTGAAAAGCTCGTGGCCGCCATTCCCGCAAGCTGCAAGAAGATCGCCGTACTCGACCGCACGAAGGAATCAGGTTCCCTTGGCGAGCCTCTTTACCTCGACGTATGCGCCGCGCTTCGCGAGACGGGCAAGAGCGACATCGCCGTCATCGGCGGACGCTATGGACTGGGTTCCAAGGAATTCAACCCCACCATGGTAAAGGCCGTGTTCGACAATCTCGCCGCCGCCGAACCCAAGAATCACTTCACCGTCGGCATAGTCGACGACGTGACCAATACGAGCCTGCCCTTGGGCAAGACGCTCGACGTCGCCCCCGAAGGCACCAAAGCCTGCATGTTCTACGGACTTGGCTCCGACGGAACCGTAGGCGCCAACAAAAACTCCATCAAGATCATCGGCGACCATACCGATATGTACGCGCAGGCTTATTTCAGCTACGACTCCAAGAAGTCGGGCGGCATAACCGTAAGCCACCTGCGCTTTGGCACAAAGCCCATCAAGTCCACCTATCTCATCGACTCGGCGGACTTCATCGCCTGCCACAACCCCGCCTATGTCACCAAATACGACATGGTTTCGGCCCTGAAGCCCGGCGGAGTGTTCCTGCTCAACTGTCCGTGGACAGCCGAGGAGATGAACGAGCAGCTTCCCGCCGAGATGAAGCGCAAGCTGGCCGAGAAAAACGCCAAGTTCTACGCCATCGACGCCATCAAGCTCGCCATCGAGACCGGAATGGGCGGACGCATCAACACCATCATGCAGGCCGCGTTCTTCAAGCTCGCCCAGGTGATACCCTATGAGAAGGCCGACGAGTACATGAAAGCCTACGCCAAGAA
>JAUNBY010000427.1 GCA_030526935.1 Clostridia bacterium | reverse complement strand
AGCGCCTTGGCAAGCTCGGTCTTTCCTACGCCCGTGGGACCTAAGAACATGAACGACCCTATGGGGCGGTTGGGATCCTGTATGCCCGCGCGCGAGCGCAATATGGCTTCGCTTACGAGCCTTACGGCCTCGTCCTGGCCTACGACCCTCTCGTGCAGTATCTGGGGAAGCCTTAAGAGTTTATCGCGTTCGCGCTCTACGAGCCTCGCGACCGGTATGCCCGTCCAGCGGGCGACGATTTTGGCGATCTCGTCCTCGGTCACCTTGTCGCGAAGGAGGGAATCGCTGTCCTTCGACTTCTCGGCTATGGCTTCCTCGTCGCGCAGGCGTTTCTGAAGCTCCGGAAGCCTTCCGTATTTGAGTTCGGCGGCTTTGTTCAAATCGTAATCGCGCTGCGCCTTTTCTATCTCGGCGGTAGTCTGTTCTATCTGCTCGCGAAGCTTCTGAACCACGCTTATGGAATCCTTCTCGCGCTCCCAGCGCGCCTTCATTTCGTTATATTTGTCGCGCATGTCGGCGAGTTCTTTTTGTATCTCGCGAAGATGCTCGCGTCCGAATTCGTCGGTCTCCTTCAAGAGGGCAGCTTCCTCGATTTCATGCTGCATAATCTGCCTGCGAAGCTCGTCAAGTTCCGTGGGCATGGAGTCCATCTCCGTGCGAATCATGGCGCAGGCTTCGTCCACCAAGTCTATGGCCTTGTCGGGAAGGAAGCGGTCGGATATGTATCTGTTGGACAAAACCGCCGCCGCGATCAGCGCCTGATCCTGAATCTTTACGCCGTGATAGACCTCGTAGCGTTCCTTGAGACCCCTGAGTATGGATATGGTGTCCTCGACCGCGGGTTCGCCCACCAGCACCGGTTGGAAGCGTCGCTCGAGCGCCGGATCCTTTTCGATGTACTTGTGGTATTCGTTAAGCGTCGTAGCGCCTATGCAGTGAAGTTCTCCCCTCGCGAGCATGGGTTTCAGCAGATTGCCCGCGTCCATTGAACCTTCGGTCTTGCCCGCGCCGACTATGGTATGAAGCTCGTCTATGAACAGTATTATCTGCCCTTCGGACTTCTTTATCTCGGCCAGAACCGCCTTGAGCCTTTCCTCGAATTCGCCCCTGAACTTGGCGCCGGCAATCAAAGCCCCCATATCCAGAGCGAAAAGCTTTCTGTCCTTGAGGTTGTCGGGCACGTCGCCGTTTACTATGCGCTGAGCCAGTCCCTCGGCGATGGCCGTCTTGCCCACGCCCGGCTCGCCTATGAGGACGGGATTGTTCTTGGTCTTTCTCGAAAGTATTCTGATGACGTTGCGAATCTCGTTGTCTCGGCCTATCACCGGGTCGAGCTTTTGTTTTTTCGCCATTTCGACGAGATCCTGTCCGTATTTCTTGAGCACGTCGTAGGTGCTCTCTGGCGAGTCGCTCGTGACCCTCTGCGAGCCTCTTATGGACTGCAATACGTTCAAAACCTCTTTATTCGTAATGTTAAAGCGGTCGAATATCTCCTTCACGGAGCGGTTAGCGGTGTCTATAAGGGCCAGCAGTACATGCTCGACCGACACGTATTCGTCCTTCATGCGCCCGGCCAGGGTTTCGGCCTGCGTGAGCGTCTTGTCAACGTCGGGAGAAACGTAAATCTTTCCATGCTCGCGACCGGGGCCTGTTACCTTGCTAAGCCGCCCTATGGCCTGCTCGCAGGCTTTAACGATCTCGTCGGGCTGAGCGTTAAGTTTGAGCATTATCTCGGGAATAAGCCCGTTTTCCTGATCTACAAGAGCGTAGAGCAGGTGGGATTGCTCAATTTGCATATTTTGATATTGTATAGCCAGATTCTGGGCGTTTTGTATGGCCTCCAGCGATTTCTGGGTGAATTTCTGCGCGTTCATTTTGTCCCCTCCCATTGAAGCGGTCGTTAGCCGCCAATAGTTTGTCCCAAGGCGAACCGGTTAAACAGTTTGCCCGTCAAATTCGGTTCACTCGGTTTGCCTTTCTTTGACCATTATACGATTGAAGCTTCGCTTTGTCAAATTAATTGCGTGTTAACTTAATTTCGCGCAATTTCATGCCGCGAGCATCCCAAGCTTGCGTATACTCGCCAAAATTAGCACAGACGCGTTATTGACAGAATCTGATAATTAGCTTATACTATAATGTAATAAGGTTGTACATAAAGGAAGTGTTTAGTTAATGGGAATTGCCGAAAAGAACGGCTGTCGCGACATGGACGGCACCATGATCCGTTTTTTGTCGGATGAAGATTTTTACGCGCGTATGCTCAGGCTCATGCTTTCGGACGAGGCGTTCGATAAGCTCGGAGGGGAAATTGAGCGCGGCGAAGCTGAAGCGGCCTTTGAAACCGCCCATATGTTAAAGGGCGTTATTCTCAACTGCGGCATCACCCCGATGGCTGAATTGATAGTTCCGATAGTCGAGAGCCTTCGCGTTGGGGACGCGCAAAGCCCGCGAGGAGCGTACAAAGAACTTATGAGCGAGCGCGACAGGTTTTCGCGTTTGCTTTAACGAGTATAAACAGGAACTTGCAACGATTTATGATGACGGGCGGGTACGCGCGATGTCGAAAGGATTTTTAGATGAAAAGCTATAACGA
>JAUNBY010000426.1 GCA_030526935.1 Clostridia bacterium | reverse complement strand
TCCAGTCCGCCGCAAGTGGTATAGCAATAAGGCGCGCCGATCATGGCGTAATACGGGCCTTCGCCAATCTCGTCCAGATACTTCGCGTCCTTGCCGAACTGCTCATCCACGCCCGTCTCGCAATAACCATTGTAGGTTTCGACGGTTGTTTTCAGCGTTTCGGGTTCGCAGCCGATCAGCGCCGCCAGTTCTTCGATGCTGTCCGCTTTGTAGGCGATGCCGCGGGAAACCGCGTCTTCCAGCACTTCATAGGCGTTTGAAATCGGGATTTCGGCGGGGATAGCTCCCTGATATCCAAGGTAGATGGTGGCGGGGCCGCTCGACGGATAGGTGAACCCTCTATCGCGAAGCGCGTCGATCTGGGTGCTGCTCCAAACGCTATAGAAGCGCGGACCGGCGATCCAGCTGTTCAGCATGGCGACCTGTTCCTCGGTCGTAAAGCGCTCGCCGTGTTTGTTTACCGCAAGGCTGCTGGCGGAAATTGCCATATCCAGCGGCAGGTCGCCGCTTGACCAGACCAGCGGGCGACCGGTGCGCGCACCGACCTGACCTTCGACCAGATTGGTTTCATAACCGGGCAGGAACGCTATGGTTCCCGCATTGTGTACCATGGGAGGCATGCCGATATTGTAAGTGCCGGCGCCGTTTTCAATCGCGGCGGCAATCATCTTGCCATCGTTGGTCGTCATTCCGAAGCAATTCCACTCGCCCTTAAGCTCAAAATACTCGTTGGACAGGTACTCCTCTTCCATGTCGCCATTGCCCGCGAAACCGCCGGTAGCTAGCACTACGTAATCGGCGTAGATGGTGTACTGCGTGCCGTCTACCAGATCTTCGGCCTTTACGCCAATCACAGCGCCGTCATCGTCCATAATCAGAGCGTATGCTTCGGTTTCCAGCATATAGGCGCCGCCAGCCTCGACGAAATCCTCGACGATGCCGTTAAAGTAATCCTCGATATACGCCTTGTTTGCGCCCACGGTATTCGGCAGATACTGATATTTACAGGCATAGACGTCGGCCGGCGTGAATCCTGTCTTCGGCACATAATCAAACTCGAAACCATGCTCATAATGCAGCCAGTCGATGGCATTGCCGGACTCGTACATCATGTAATCGACGAGTTCTTCCTTGGCGTCGCCCTCGGTATAGGTAAGCCACGCTTCGCGCATGGCATCCACATCGATCCAGTCGTTTCCGTCGTTGTATTCTTCCTGAATGCGCGTGGGGTTAATCGCCATGACTTCGCTGGTTACGCCGGTGCTGCCGCCGTAACGACCGTTCTTTTCTATCGCGAGAACCTGCGCGCCGTTCTCGGCGGCGCTCATGGCGGTCATGACGCCCGAGCCGCCCATGCCGACAACCAGCACCTGGGTGTGCAATTCTTCTTCGCCGCCCGTTTTCTCCGGAACGTTGTAGAACGCCTGAACAGCCGCTGGATCGCACTCCGCGGCGACGAGCGCCTGAACGATGCAGTCCTCGACCGCCGTCTTGACGGCGGAACTGGTCATCGTCGCGCCGGTGATGCTGTCAACGCGCACGGACTGATTCTCGAGCATACGGGGAATCAGGAGGTCTATAACGCTGTTGAGAAGCGGAGGCGTTTCAGCGAGATTGACCTCATCCACCTTTATGTCGATGATCTTGTTGTGGCTGAGTATTGTCGTGACGGTAATCGGCTCGCACAGCGCGAAGCCGTTAGCCTGAGCGGTATAGGTACCCGCCTTCATATTTACCGGCGCAATGCCGTCATTCACCAATCCGGCGGCAGCTAAAGCTTCACGGGCCGCCTGGCGAATCGCGGAAGATGATATGGTCGCGCCGCTGACTCCCTCAACGTCCCAGGTGCCGCTCTCCAGAATCGCCGAGGGGAGCCGCTCCACGGCAACGCTGCCTATGCCGGCGGTTTCACCGGCGCCTTCGCAGGCTACGTCGACGAGTACGCCGTCTTCAACTTCCACGGTGACGACGATATCGCCGCCGAAGCCGGAAACGGTCGAAATGTAGGTCTGCGCCATGGCGGGTATCGCTACGATCATTAAAAGACACAGCATCAGTATGAGTTTTTGTTTCATGTTTTTTACCTCCTCGTATTATGAGATAAACCGTATGTATTATAAACCCTCCGCTTAATGGAGAGTCAATAATTTGGGAGGTAAAATTCAGAAATTCATTTGCCATGTCGTGGTATTGACTTTTGTACAACCGCCCCATATAATTCATATTTGGGGGGCTGGTATAATGAATTACAAAATCGGAACCATATCCCGTCAGAGCGGTCTAGCGGTGCAGACCATACGAGAATACGCGGACAGAGGGCTTCTCGAGATGGATAAGGACGATAAGAGCAACTACCGTTACTTTGACGCCAACGCGGTCAATAAGACCAGCGCGATTCGCAGGCTTCGTATGATGGGCTTTACGCTTGACGAAGTTTCCGATATACTCTCTAATGCGACCCATGAACGATACCATCAGTTCGTAGGCGACCTGATCGAGCGAACCCGGCGGCGGATAGAAAGCCTCGAGGAGATACGCGGCCTGCTCGAAAATCACTCTCGACAGCTTGAACTTTATGACAAAACGCTCTATCAGGGCG
>JAUNBY010000425.1 GCA_030526935.1 Clostridia bacterium | reverse complement strand
GCGGGGACGCATCCAAATAACGGACGCATCCCCGGCAAAGAAGGAATTTTCCCCTGTGAGGGCTGGTTTAGCGGCTTAACAGCCAGGGTATGACGTCGAACTCGTCCATGGCGACGATCTTGGTGGACTCGTGATATTCGCAAACGCCATATTTCAGGAATTGCTCGTCCTCCGCGAAGTCAAGGCGAACCAGTTCGTCTATCCGCTCCTGCGAATAGCCCTTCGCCTCATAGCACTCCTTGAGGTAGATATAGGTGGAAGCGGTGCAAAGCGGCGAAAGAACCTCTGTGTTCACGCCGTCGAAGCAGTAAACGGGCATTTCGTTTTCGACTATACCGTCAAGGTACTGGCCACGCTGGGCTATGGTTTCGGCGTCGAGGCGGTTCTCGGGATCCGCGGCGAGCGCTAGCATTTCTTCCTCGGTATATCCCTTATAAGGCACGGTAAGCTCGTCTTTGAATATCGAGAAGAACTTGGATTCTCCGTCTTCGATATAGTTGAAGCAGCCGTTGCACTGAGCGTATGCCGTGAACAGGTCGGGACGGCGATAGATCGCCTGCGAGGTCATCATCGTGCCCTTGGAATTGCCTATGGCGTATATTCTGTCGGCGTCTACGGCGTAATTATCGCGGATGTACTCTACCAGATAGATGTAATCCCCGGGATTATCTACCTCCCACTCGGCGGGGGTATTGTTCCAGGGCTGAGTCGTCACGACGATGAAACCGTCGAGCCTTGCCATTGAGATGGGCAGCATGTCGCGGGTGGAGTTTCCTCCAATGTCGATGAACTGTCCGTCGGCGGTCTGCTTGTTGTAGTCAAGGCTTCCGCCCGCGCCTGGCTGGCAGAATATGATGGGGTACTTTTCATTCGCGTCGTAGTTCTCAGGCAGGCTTATATTGTAATAAATGTCGTAAAGCCCATTCTGGCTTTTGAGCGCTTGCTGCGTGAACGTCGCCATTTCGGGGGTCTCAACGCCGTCGGGAGCTATTGTCGGAAGTACTCCCTGGGAATTTATGACCTCTCCCGATTCTCCCAGTATGTCGTTGCGCTGTATGACGGTGAAAAGCGACCAGTCGAGGCGGTAGTGATCGGTCGTTTCTCCGTTGGTGCGAACCGTGGCTATGCCCGCGATGTTGTTCGGACGCCACATTTCGGCTTCCTCGTCGTAATAGGATCCCGTGACCGTCTCAAGCTCTATGACCACATAGCGTCCGGGGACGCTCTGCCTGTCCTCGCGGATGGCGGGGGCGTCGTTCGTGTAGACGCTGGTTATGACGCCCTGCTGATAGGGACGCCTTTCATAGATCTCGAGGAAATTAAACGTCTGGAAGTCAACCACCATGTAATCATCTATCGACGCGGCGGCTACGTTCTCGGGATACTCGATGAACAGCGCGTTCAGCTGATGATAGGGGGTTCCCATTATGGCGTTGGCCGTGACGGTCACGCCCTGCGCGCCGGCTATTACCGGCAGACAGATCAGGCACATAATAACGGATAGTATGATAATCGTCTTCTTCATAAGTCTTCTCCTCGTATTACTCGTTGTTCTTTTCCGCTACATGTTCTTTTCGCAGGAAATCAACCAGTTGATGTTCTCCGCATCAGCGTACATTATTTCCCATGAGAAATGCTGCGTGGGATAAATGAAGACATTGCTCCAGTAGATCGTTTCGTCCCACTGAACATTATATTGATCGACAGCCGCGTGAAGCGCCATGAGGGTACGCAATTTGTTCGGATTGGGATCGGTGGCGCAAAGTACAAAGCGGACGGGAATCTTATTATCCGCCAGAGCGCGGATGGCGGTGGCGTCTTCGATGGTCGGCGTCGCGCAAAGTATCGCGCTGAAAACGCCGGGATGCGCGGACGCTACGCCCAGTGAACCCGTGCAGCCCATCGACAGGCCGGTGATGGAAACGCGCTTTTCATCGCATGAAAATTCTGACATTACGGACTTGACTATATCGACCGTCGCGTCGCCGAATATCGAAGGCTTCAGATCGACGCCGCTTACCCAGCTTTCAGAAGAGCTGAGATCGGTGTAGTTGCACTGCGGCGCGACGATAATGCAATCTTCCTCGGCCAGCGCGAACGCGGTCGCGGCGCGGTTGCGCATAAGAATCATTTCGGGATCCTGCGTGCGCTGTCCGCCGCCATGCAGGTACAGCACCACCGGATACTCCCTGGCCGCGTCGTAGTCCCGCGGCAGGTACAGCCAGTAGTACATCTCTGCGCCGTCGTCCAACTGCCATGTTCTGAGTTCAAATTCATCGTAGATAAGCGACAATTCCTCGCGCGCGATCGTATAGGTATAAGTCTGCCCCTCCCCTTCTATCACGACCTGCCTGGTATGCTGAGTGCGCATATTCTCCTGTTCCTGCGGGAAATCGACAATCCACTGTTCCCCGGCCTCAACGATATCGCCGTTGATCGTGAACGGCCCGTCGCCATACACTGTAAAGCGAATGCCATAGGTATCAGCGATAACGTTCATTTCATATTCCGAAACGTCGGTTTTGAAAGCCGGAGTATCCAATTGTGAGGGATCTTCGACCTTTATATCGACGATGGACTTATCCTCGCGCGACTGGCTGA
>JAUNBY010000424.1 GCA_030526935.1 Clostridia bacterium | reverse complement strand
TCTTTTCTGCGGCCTTAATAAAATGCGGCTTTGCTCTTGCATTTGTATGCCCGGGGTAGTATAATGATGACAGATGGAATATAATGTCATGGAAGACTATATGGGGGTGATTTCAATGAAAATGAGGATTATAAGCGCATTGCTGGTATTGTCGTTGGCGATTTGTCCCATAACGTTCGCCGAAGAAGCCTCGGAAATTCAAACAAAGGGTTCCGTCGCTTTGGGATTCGTCAGCACGCAATCGTCAAACGGAACCGTCTGGCTGCGCTCGGGCGGTGGAATGAGCTATCCCGCAATAGGTTATGGCACGAACGGCGACACTCTCATCGTACACAGAACGGGAACCTACTGGTATCGCGTGACGCTTACGAGCGGAACGTGCAAGGGCATGACCGGCTGGATGTATAAGCGCTATATAAATACGGTTTCGCTGAAAAGCAAAACCAGTAAAAACGGATGGGGCGCCATGGCTCGCATTCGCGACAAGTATTCCGAAAAGGATATCAGGCTGCGCTCCGGCCCCGGCTCCTGGTATTCCTCGCGCGCATCCGTCGATTTTGACGATCCCATAATAATCCTGTCGAAGGCCACCTCGTCGTGGTATATAGCGCAACTTGGATATACCAGAAAGTATGGCTATATCTATAAGCCCTTTATCGCCAACGGTTCCTGGGCTACCGCCCTGACAGGCACGACGATGTACAGGAAAGCCCGCGCCACGTCCGCCGTTCTCGACTATATAGACGAAGGCGAGCAGTTCCTCGTTATGAATGTTCAGACCAAATGGTCGAAGATAAAGTTCGAAGGAACCACCGGCTATATAAGAAACACGGACTACGATTTTGAGGCGTATATCCCCGTGGACGACGTGGACGACGCAGCTTAGAACTGCTCTCGATTAAATTAAGGGCCGCCGCGAAATTCGCGGCGGCTCTTGCGTTATCAGTAATTCTTGGCCTGAATCTCAAAATAGGCTTGGGGATGCGCGCATACCGGACATACCTTGGGCGCTTTCTGGCCTATCGCCAAATGTCCGCAATTGCGGCACTTCCAGATCATGTCGTTGTCGCGAGAGAAGACCAGTTCGTTTTCCACGTTGTTCAACAGCGCGAGATAGCGTTCTTCGTGCTCCTTTTCAATGGCGGCTACGCCTTCGAAAAGCTTGGCTATGCTCTCGAAGCCTTCTTCATGGGCTTCCCTGGCGAATTTGGCGTACATGTCCGTCCACTCGTAGTTCTCGCCGGCGGCGGCGGACTTGAGGTTCTCAGCGGTAGAGCCTATGCCTCCGAGCAGTTTGAACCAGAGCTTCGCGTGCTCCTTCTCGTTCTCTGCGGTCTCCAAAAACAGCGCGGCGATCTGCTCGAAGCCGTCCTTCTTGGCTTTCGAGGCAAAATAAGTGTATTTGTTGCGAGCTTCGCTCTCTCCGGAATAAGCGGTCTTGAGGTTGGCTTCCGTGCGGGTTCCTTTCAAATCCGGCATAAAAATGTTCTCCTTTCTGCGTCTCCTGATTTTATTTTGGGTATACTCCGTATGCCCGGCCATCCATTTCTCGTACATATCCGGTCTCATCGACCGGGTAATCTCCAATGACCTTTCAAGTCTCCAGGCGGCAATGTGACTGTGGTTGCCGTCCAAAAGCACCTGTGGTACGGTCATGCCCTTGTATTGCCTGGGTCTCGTATATTGTGGATATTCCAACAGTCCCGAGGAAAAGCTCTCGTCTACGGACGATTCTTTTGATCCAAGCACCCCCGGAACGAGCCTCGCCACCGCGTCGATTATGACCAGCGCTCCCAATTCGCCGCCCGTCAACACATAGTCGCCTATAGAGATTTCCTCAAAGCCGCATATGTCTATGGCGCGCTGGTCGACGCCCTCATAGTGCCCGCACAGGAAAAGCAACTCGCTTTCGCCTGCAAGCTCGCCCACTAGTTTCTGATTGAGCGTCCTCCCGCGAGGCGACAGGTAAATTCGCCTGCCGTTAAAACCGCGCGATTTCAGGCTTTCGACCGCGTCTACGATGGGCTGGGGCGTCATAACCATTCCGCATCCCCCGCCAAAGGGGTAGTCGTCGGTGTTTTTATGCTTGCTGTCCGAGAAGCTCCTTATATCGACGACCTCGACGGTGACGAGACCGCGCTTCGCGGCTCTTCCCAATATGCTCGAATCGAGCACGGGCCTCAGCATTTGCGGGAATATCGACAAAACCGCGACACGCATATTATATCACCCGATTTACTCGTCTTCAAACACCGCTACCTGCTTCATTTGCCCTGCGGACAGAAGAATTTTCTTATTTATAACGTCTACCTCGAGAACCACGCGTTTGAGCGCCGGGAGCATTACTTCGCGCGATTGTGATCTAAATACATACACGTCGCACGCGCCATTTTGCAAAACCTCGGCCAGCTTGCCGACGTAGTTTCCCTCGTCGTCCGTCGCCTCGCAGCCTATCAGATCGCAGATGAAGTTCGTGTCCGGGTCGAGCTTCACGGCGTTTTCGCGGTCGATGTATATGAATTGCCTTCGCAGAGCTTCGGCGGCATCGCGGTCGTCAATTCCTTCGATTTTCAAATACACCGCGTCGGGATCGATGCGGACGCA
>JAUNBY010000423.1:229-2611 GCA_030526935.1 Clostridia bacterium | reverse complement strand
CTCCTGCGGAGGTTCCATACTCGGATATGTCCTCGCGTCGGCGCTTATGGGCGGAGCGTCCATGTCCGGCGGCAAAGGTACCGCCATAGGTTCCTTCTTCGGCGCGTTTGCGCTGGGTACCATAATGAACGGATTGATACATATAGGCGCTTCAGCCGATGCGGTCGATATTATCATCGCCCTGTTGATAATGCTGGTGCTGCTCACGCAGTTTTTACGCAGACATTATTCCGACAAGGAGGCGAGAGTGTGAACAAGTCCAAATTCAAGGATTACCTGATTCACAACCCGGACTCGCAGTCCATGGTCAAGCTTACGGTTTTATACGTGTTGCTGCTGTGCGTATTTGGATTTTCCAATCCTAATTTTCTCACGATGAGCAACTTCTCGAACATATTCAAGAATACTGCGGAATTGGGAATAATCGCCATAGGCGTTTCAATGGTCGTTATCACAGGGAGGATAGATCTGTCGATAAGTTCCACCTATTGCTTCGCCGGAATTACCTTCGCAGTTTTACTTCTAAACGGTATGCACTTTGCCGCGGCGATGGCCCTGACGTTTGTGATATGTGTGCTGTTTGGCGTCATCAACGGAATTTTCGTGGGATATATGGGCCTTCAGCCGGTACTTGTGACGACGGCTTCACAGATGCTTATAAGGGGACTTTGCTACATCGGCGCGGGAACAAAGACCGTCATGATACGCGGTATGCTTCCCGCATTCGGCGAACTGGGATCGGTGAAGATCGGAGGAATGTTCACTATCGGCTTTCTCGTGATGATTTTTATGATGGTGATACAGTTCTTCGTACTCAAGCGGACGCGGTTTGGAATAATGCTGCTCAGCGTAGGCAATAACCCGAATACTACGCGGCTTTCGGGCTACAACACCAAACGAAGTATCGCCGTGGTATACATAATGAACAGCATAATCGCCTGGATAGCCGGCATGTTCATGATAGCCCGCCTTCAGGGCGTGGAATCTACCTACGGCAGCGGCTATGAGTTCACGGCGCTCACGATAGTGCTGATGGGTGGCATTACATTCGGAGGCGGAAAGGGCAATTCCATAGGTCTTTTCCTTAGCGCGATCGCCATGTCCATACTGGAAAACGGAATGAACCTTATAGGAATATCTTCGCTTTATCAATCCGCTATAATTGGCTTTATGGTGCTGTTGATGATAGCCAATCCGGATATATCGGGTATGCGCGCTATTTCCGCCGCAAAACGCGAAACCAGGGAATTGAACGCCAAACGGGCCATGGCTGCGTCGTCCAAATGACGAAGCCGCAAAACGGGATATTTAACGGCGCGACCGTTGAATATATACAATAAAGGAGGTATCCCCATGAAAAAATTCTTAAGCGTATTTGTTGCCCTGTTACTCGTGATGACGATGTTTGGAACCTGCGCGTTGGCGCAGAACAAAATCTTTGCCTGCCCCAAGTCGCTCACCGGCGATTACTGGACATTCAACGGAGTAGGCGTCATGCAGTTCGGCGAGGACTTCGGCGTCGACGTAAGCTACAACGGACCCACAGAGTCGAATGTTCAGGCTCAGATAAACATGGTGTATGACGCCATCGAAAACGGAGCCAACGGCATACTACTCGCTCCCAACGATATGGCCGCCGTCGAGCAGGTCGTGACCGACGCCATAGATGCCGGTCTTTACGTGGTAACCTGGGATGCAGATGCCGCAGGCCCGCGCACAATGATGGTCAACTTCGCCGAGGATTATGAGCTCGGATGCCAGATAGCCGAGTCGCTGATTCGCCAGATGGGCAAAGAGGAAGGCAATGTAGCCCTGCTGGTGGGCCAGGCAGGCGCCTCCAACCACATGACCCGCGCTCAGGGCATCCGCGACACGCTCGCTAAGTATCCCGGAATTGAGATAGTCGTCGAAATGGACTGCGACGACAGCCAGGACATAGCTCTCTCCAACGCCCAGACGATACTTGCCACTTATGAGGATATAGCGGGCTTCGTGACCTGCTCCGGCGCCGAGCTTCCGGCGGCTTGCCAGGCCATTCAGCAGGCAATAGACCAGGGCCTCATCGAGGCGGGCACCTGCTACGCGGCCGGTTCCAACACCCCGGGCTCCATATATGAGTACCTCAAGGAAGGCGTCGTCTGCAAGGAAGACCTCTCCTCGCATCCCTATCAGCTGGGATATGCCGCTGCCTGGATGCTCAATTACCTGATTGAAAACGGCGGCCAGATTCCCGAGGTCGGCACCGTTCTCGATATCGGCGACGACGTATTCGGCTCGCCGCTGTCCTTGACGATGGTCTCCGAGGAATTGGCTCTCACCCCCCTGATCGTGGTCACAACCGAAAACGTCGATCAGTTTGACTTCTAATCGGCATTCTCATTA
>JAUNBY010000423.1:0-219 GCA_030526935.1 Clostridia bacterium | reverse complement strand
AATCACTAAGGGCACAGTAGGGCGTATACACGCGATGCATACTGTGCCCTTTTATTCGGAATTTTGTTTAGTTTACAAAAAGCGGCTTGACGCCGGCTTTGTTTAGTGAGAAGATTATTCGGGTATATTAGATTGTTGCTTACAATGAATTATGCCAAATGAAGGGCTGTGAAACTATGGATGGCGGGGCGCGCGCGAAGGCGGACGGCATTGGCGATG
>JAUNBY010000422.1 GCA_030526935.1 Clostridia bacterium | reverse complement strand
AAAGAAACATTTAAGGGGGGCGAATGCGTTGGATACCAGCAAAGATATCAAAAGCGGATGCGAGCCGCGCGGAATAGAACGCAGCCACATGCCGCAATGCATATCGTCGGGCGATAGCGCGACGGGGATCGGCGAGATATTAGATCAGACCGGGGCGCTAAAGGTGTTTCTGGTCACCGATGAGGGAGTGAGACGCGCGGGGCTGACTGAAAAAATACAAAGCGCGATTCTGAAAAAAAACGCTGAGCTGACGATCAACGACGCGATTGCCCCCGAACCGACTTACGAGCAGGCGCAAAGCGTAGTGGACAGCGCGGCGGGCGCCGATTTGATAATCGCGGCAGGCGGCGGCAGCGTGATGGACGCGGCTAAACTGGCGAGCATCCTCGCCGGAAGCGACATAAAGGTGAAGGATCTGTTGAAGGATCCGACCAAAGCCCATAAGCGCGTCAGGAGCGTCATGATACCTACGACATGCGGAACCGGCTCCGAGGCCACGGGCAACGCCATCGTCGCGGTGCCGGAGGAAAAAGTGAAGGTAGGCATTGTCAATTCGCAGATGATCCCCGATTACGTGTTCCTCGACTGCGAAATGATAAGAAACCTTCCGCCGAAAATACTTGCCGCTACGGGAGTGGACGCCCTTGCTCACGCCGTCGAGTGCTTCACCTCGAAAAAAGCGAACGCGTTAAGCGATGCTTATGCGCTGTACGCCGCGAAGCTCATATTCGACAATATCGAGCGCGCCTATGCCAATCCCGGGGATATGGAGGCAAAAAAAGCCATGCTCATCGGCGCGTTTTTCGCCGGATGCGCAATAACCGCGAGCGGCACCACGGCGGTTCACGCGCTGTCATACCCTCTGGGCGGGGCGTTTCACATACCTCACGGCGTATCAAACGCGATACTTTTCGCTCCCGTCATGGACTTCAACGCCGACGCCATAACGGATAGACTGGAAAAGCTCTGCGACGCGACAGCGCCCGCCAAATACGCGTCATCGCCCGAAGAAAAGGCCACTTATATAATCGGGCGCATAGCGCAAATCGTCAAAAACGTCGATATCCCCACGACGCTTACGGCATACGGCGTTGAGACAAAAGACATCGATTTTCTCACTTCATCAGCGTTTGGGGTGAGGAGGCTTCTCGATAACAATGTAAAACAACTGACGCCCGAGGATATTCGCCGGATATATTTGCGGGTGATGTGAGGTCGCCATGATTGAGTTGATTGTCATCGCCGATGACTTCACCGGGGCGTTGGATACGAGCGTGCAGTTCGCGAAGCGCGGGATAAGTACGGGCGTGGTGTGCAGGCGCACGTTTGAGCCGGATAAATGCGCGGACGGCGTGCGCGTGGTGTGCATAGACGCCGAAACGCGGCATTTAAAACCCGACGAGGCCTATGAGACGGTTTTCGCGATAGCTAAAGCGGCATTCAATTCCGGGATAAGAATGATTTATAAGAAAGTCGATTCGACGCTGAGGGGGCAAATAGGAAGCGAAATTGCCGGAGCGCTTGACGCGGCGAAAGGCGAGAATTTAGCCTTCGCACCCGCTTTTCCGGCCACGGGCAGGACTACCGTTGACGGGCGGCAGTTGTTAAACGGAAGGCCAATACACGAAAGCGTATTCGCCATGGATCCGTTCGAGCCTATAATCCGCTCCGACATAGCGGGTATTATAAAAAGCCAGAGGTCGATTGATACGCAGAACGTGCCAATAAACCAAAGCCCCGTTAAAATGACGGGGGGCGTTGAGATATACGACGCGGCGACCGACGATGACCTGGATCGGCTTGCGGGAACGATCGTAAGGCGCGGGTACAGGCTCGCCGCCGGAAGCGCGGGACTGGCGTGGGCGCTGGGCGGTAAGATGGCGCCGGATCACACTGTGCGTCCCGTTCTTGAAAAAAAATCGGGTTTTCTGGCGGTGTGCGGAAGCCTTAACCCGATATCCGCCCGGCAAATCAAAACAGCGGAACAAAACGGCTTTATAAAGCTCGAATTTCCCGAATGGCTGATAGAGGGAAGGGCACGCGAAAACCCCGGCGAATATGAGGCGCTGTTGAACGAGGTGAGTATGCTCATCGGATCGGGCAAGCGCGTCATACTCACGGTCGCGGGGTGCGGCTGCGAAGCGTGCGCAGTCGGCGATATGGTCGCCGCGAGGGAACTGGTTGCCAGAAGTATCGGCGAATTTGTCAAGGAATGGTATCTGCGCGAGAGCGACTGCGCTTTGGTCATAGTCGGCGGGGATACGCTTCATGCGTTCGTCAAATGCCTTGGGATCGACGCGGAATTGAGACCCGCGTTTGAGCTGGAGCCGGGAGTAGTGCTGTCGATAATTCAGGTAAACGCTGGTACTATACAAATTGTATCAAAAGCCGGCGGCTTTGGCGGAGACGATGTCTATATGAGAATAGCCAAGGCTGTAATGACGGAAAAAACCGTCGTGAAGGAAGGAGTTCATTCGTGAAAAACGTGGATATTCGGGGCATAATCCCTCCGATCATCACACCGATGAACGAGGATGAGTCGATCAACTACGAGCAGTTGCGCTTTCAGGTCGACAGGATGATCAAAAACGGAGTACACGCCATATTCTGCTTTGGGACGAATG
>JAUNBY010000421.1:1257-2625 GCA_030526935.1 Clostridia bacterium | reverse complement strand
GTGATGGTAAATGAAATCTCTGGTAATCAGAAAAGCAAAGATTTTTGACGGCAAAACAGCGCTTGTAGGTCTATACGATATTTTGATTGAACGCTCAATCATAAAATCAGTGACGCCATATAGTCCGGATGCTGATTTTACTGAGGCGGAGAGTATTGACGCGGAAGGAAAAACGGTTCTCCCAGGGCTGATTGATCTTCATGTGCATCTTACCTGGAACGGCGGCGTTGATCCCGCGGAAGATATTCGCCGTGAAAGCCCGGAGGAACACCTTCTCACAACGGCCGGCAGTGCGATGAAATACCTCGCGGCTGGAATTACTTCTGTAAGAGATCTTGGATCGCCCGAAGATGCGGCGATTTTTGTCGACAGGGCCATAAAAGCTGGTAAGTTTATTGGACCGCGGATTTTTGCGAGCGGCCAGTCTATTATCATGACCGGCGGGCATGACCCGTTTCATGGAATTATGGCCGATGGCCCCTGGGAAGTGCTGAAAGCCGTGAGGCGGCAGGTGGCGCAGGGTGCTTCTGTAATAAAGATTTCTGCTACTGGCGGCGTTTATGGCCGCGTGGAGGGCGAGGGGGTCGATGATGTTGAACTGCGTCAGGAAGAGGTTGATATGATCGTAGATGAAGCCCATCGCCGGAATGTCAAAGTTACAGCGCACGCGATTGGCGAAGCAGGCATCAGAGGCTGTCTGAAAGCCGGAATCGACTGTATAGAGCACGGGCACTGTATTACCGAGGACATGGCGGCTGAGATGAGGGATAAAAATGTCGCTCTCGTACCTACCATCTATATCTATCAGCATCTTTCTTCAAGCGTGGATGTACCGGAATACGCCCGCAAGAAGTCTGCTGCGATTATCACGCATCACGGTAAAGCGCTGAAGTGGTGTCATGAAGCAGGAGTGCTTATTGGTGCAGGCTCCGATGCCGGCTCACCCTATTCGCCGCACCCATCCTTGCTGAACGAGCTCTATGCTCTTGAGAACGGAGGTCTCAGCAGAGAAGAGGTCTTAGCGGCGGCTACAGGCAATGCGGCAAAGATAATAGGTGTTTCTGGGCAACTAGGCACTATTAAAGAAGGATTTCTCGCTGATCTTATAGTTGTCGGAGGAGATCCGTTGACGTCTCTTTCCGTGCTTGGAGAACCGGAACATGTGGTTAAGAATGGCGAGGTGATTTTTTAATGTCGAAGTACTATCTTATCTGCGGTAGATTTTTTGATGGCGTCAACGAGGACATTCAAGAAAATGTGAAGGTCATCGTTTGTGGAAACAAAATTGTTGAGACCGGCAAGAAGCTTCTGCCGCCGGAAGGAGCTGAGGTTGTTGACCTTTCGACATGCACTGTAACGCCGGGTTTT
>JAUNBY010000421.1:0-1243 GCA_030526935.1 Clostridia bacterium | reverse complement strand
ATTATGAATTTGTTGGGCCGGAGACTTTTAATATCTTTGCCGTCACAGATTCGGAAGAGACCAAAGCCCTTAATATGGCTTATAATGCGACTAGATCATTGCAAAAGGGTTTTACTACCGTGAGGATTACCGGAACGGCCTTTCGTGGTTTTGGCTGTCTTGACGTAAAGAGAGCTATTGACAAAGGCTATTTCCCAGCTTCCAGAATGATAGTTGCGCCGCACGCACTTGGCACGCCCGGCGGACACTGGGACTTCTCCATTTTTCACGGCAACGCAAATCCCTTTATTTCCGATTATATGGAGCAGCCATATGCAATAGGTACCGGAGCGGATATGTTTAAATATCTTGTACGCAAGCAGATCAAATACGGTGCCGACTTTATTAAGATTATGGCAGCCGGTGGCTTTGCATCGCCCGGTGACGATCCCGGAGAAATGCAGATTGACAGCGAAGAGCTGAAAGCGATTATTGATACCGCACACCTTGCGAAAAAGACTGTAATAGCCCATGCTTATACTTCGGAATCAGTTGATTTGCTCATCGAGCTGGGAATAGACGAAATTGAGCACGGAACGCTGATAAACAGGAGCACAGCGCAGCTGATGGAAAAGGCAGGTATTAGCTACGTGCCGACGCTTTTCTCGCTGATGCCGCCTGACGACGATATTGACCCCGCTGAATTGCCTCCCAAAAGCGAGGCCTTTGTTCGTAAGCTCGCGAAATATGAGAAACAGCTAAAGGAAAGCCGCGAAGTTGTTATTGATCTGGTAAAAAATGGCAATATCAAGATTGGTTTAGGCTCCGATATTGTCGGTATTTACCCGAATCATGATGGCTGGCGTGAGTTTAAAGCGTGGGTGGATCTTGGCGTACCGCCGATGAGGGCGCTCTTTGCTGCGACTAGCGTTAACGCGGAGATAGTAGGCCGGTCTGACTTGGGTGCTCTTCTGCCCGGAAAAACGGCTGACATCTCTGCATGGAAACGCGACTTTTTTTCCGACTCAAGAGCCGCATCGGAGTGTGCCTTTGTCATGAAAGAAGGAAACATTTATAAAAATATAGAATAAAAATTTGTTTGTGAATATAAAAAGTATTATAGGAAGCAACTTCAGATATAAAGCCGAAGTTGCTTCCGCCTTTTACAGCGCGGAGCAGATTATTTTTCCCGCTATGAGCAGAAGAACGCAGCCGCCGAAAATCTCTGATTTTTTGCCGAAACGCTTTCCAAGTTTTTTCCCTG
>JAUNBY010000036.1 GCA_030526935.1 Clostridia bacterium | reverse complement strand
TGCTTTGCTATGCTCTCCTTTAGAACAATCTGTCAAATGTTTGTTTCAAACTTCAGCCTCCTCGCTTTTATCTGAGCTTATTCCCGGTAAAGAATGCCTGTCCCTCCTCTCATATACACGCCAATTTATAAAGCATGCTATATATTTGCTATAGAAAAACGCGGGAGCGCTGCCCGCGGTCTTTCTCACAGGCTATTTTACATTTTCGTGCAATAACGTAAGCAATCGTCTCAGTTCAACTATTTCTTCGTCTTTAAGCCCTCGCAACAACAAATCTTCCACCGTCGAATCATCACCATCCGGAGCCTGCTCAAACATCTCCCATCCTTTAGGAGTCATATGGAGTATTCGTGCCCGGCGATCATGCGGATCTATGCCGATTTGCAGGAATCCCTTCGCTTTAAGTCGTCTGACTAAGCCGCATACCGTAGGGTGAGCGATGCCCAAATAGGATTGAACCGTCCTGATATCCGTAGGCTGCTCGCCGCGATTTCGTAAAAACGCGAGCACCGCTCCCTGAGATGCGGTCATATCCACGGTACGCAATCCATCATTCAGCCGACGGTCGATATCGTCGTGTATAAGCTTGATTAGGAATCCTATATCATTGATATCCGGCATTTGCGACATTTTATCACCGCTTTTTATATATCATGCTATATATTATATCATGGGTAAACCGTTTTGTCAATACAATAATTATTTGATGATATAGTTTACGCTCCAGCGTTTATTAGCGTTTATCCTCTCAGCACCCGCCCCAGAGCGTCCACCTGTTCGTTGGAGGGAGAGCCGTTTTTATTCTTATAAGCCATCCCCCAGTCAAACATGGCGAGAATGATGGGTTTCAGGCTCAGCCCGGTCTGCGTCAGCGTGTATTCCACCCTCGGAGGAACCTCAGCATAAGCCTTGCGCGTCAAAAGGCCGGTCGCCTCCATGTCCTTCAGATTTGCCGTCAACACCTTTTGCGATATGCCCGTCAACGACTTTTTCAGTTCTCCAAAACGCTTTGTCCCGGTAAACAGATCGCGGAGTATCAACACTTTCCATCGATCGGAAATCAGTGTAAGCGTCGTTTCTACCGGGCACATCGGAAGCTCTTTACGTTCCATTCTTTTCTCAATTCTTTCCGTTTGATACTTGCAATCTATTCGATACGATTATTATAAGCGTACACGGAACGCTTGTCAAGCAAAAAATTAACAAACTGAACAATACCTCCGAAAGCCGCATAGCGCCGAATTGTTTCCATCGGGTAACCTCCCGTTTGTTACCACGCGGTGCCTATGCCACTGTAAAGTGCGTACTTTTCAATATCTTTTGGGCGTGCTATGATCTTATTGTGAACGGGGCAAAGAACCCGTCAAACAAAAATCTCAGGAGGTAATCCAAATGAAAAAACTTACTATGATGCTTCTGACCCTTGCTCTTGCCATGACAGGCGCGCCGGCGCCGGCTGAGACCGCGCCGGGAACCAACATCGACAAGGCGTTGGCTTTGATCGGCACTTTTGCATCCGGCGACGCCGAACTTGCCGCTTCTCTGTTGGACGAAGGTTATATTCAGCACAACCTTTCCTACGGCACCGGGCGCGACGCCTTTACAGGCTCCGTCGAATACTTGGCTTCCGCGCCGGTTAAGACTACGGTTGACAACATTCGCGCCTTTGAGGATGGCGATTACGTTTTCATGCAGACGGTGTACAATTTTGCCGGAGCGGGCGAACAGGTCGCTTTCGACATCTTCCGCTTCGAAAACGGCCTGATAGCCGAACACTGGGACAATCTCGCGTTTGTCGCGCAGGCCAATCCATCCGGACATACGCAGACAGACGGAACCACGAAAGTAGAGGATCTGGACAAAACCGAGGAAAACCGCGAACTGGTGAAGAACTTCTTATACGACGTTATGCAGGGCAACAACCCCGGCAAAACCGCCGATTACTTTGACGGCGACGTATACATTCAACATAATACCAGCATTGCGGACGGCGTGTCCGGATTGGGATCGGCTCTGGCGGCTATGGCTGAGCAGGGCATTGAGATGATATACGATAAAACGCATCTCATTCTCGCGCAGGGCAATTTTGTGCTGGCAGCCAGCGAAGGGACATTCGCAGGCGAACCCACCAGCTTTTACGACCTGTGGCGCGTGGAAAACGGAAAGATCGCCGAGCACTGGGACGTGATGGAGACCATCGCCGACGAGTCTACATGGCAAAATCGCAACGGCAAGTTCTGATTTGGATCAACTACGAAAGAGAATCTGGATAAAATCGAGAAACAGTCCGTACTGATTGACGCGGATATAGGGAAAACGCTTCTCAGCCTTAAAACTTCGCTGGGCTGCGCCTGAGTGCCTTGCACGAAAGAGGTTTACCTTAATTTCGCGGCGGATCGCAAGGCTTATTATTTTAGAGCGCGTCAACGCGCTCTATTCCTTCTGCCCCCGCACATCAATCGAGTGATAGAGCGCGTATTTGGTGATTCCGAAGAATTTGCACACCTTGTCAGACGATTTTGTTATAAGGAACGCGCCCGCGTCGTTCAGGAACTGGAGCGCGCGAACCTTGTCCTCCTTTGTCATAAGGGCTACGGGCTTGCCGGTCAGTTCCACGGATTGCTGGAGCAATTCGTCGAGCAGGTCGTTTACGTTTTGGACTATGCGCTGCGGCTGGTTGTTTGCATCAGGCGCGGCGGTCATTTCCTTTAATACGCCCTCGGCGAGCACGAGAGAAGTTATATCGTAGTTGACGGAAAACACCGCCTCGATGTTTTTGCCGCTTTCGTCGCGCACGAAAATGGTTGTCGAGCGCAGTATCCTGCCGTCCTCGGTCTGAGTGAGGTAGCATAGTTTATCATTTAATTTATCGGGATCGGTGCGCATGGCTTCGAGCACGACGCGCGAAGGGCCGTCGCCAAGCGCCCGGGCGGATACGTGCCCGTTTTCTATGACCACTATGGAGTGCTCCCGTTTGGCTCCGCCTATGTCGTGAACCACCACTTCGCAGTTTTGACCGAATTCGCTGGCGATACCCGCGGCGAACTGCCGCAAAAGCGCTAACAGCCAGTCTTTCATTTTCACATCACATCCTCGATAACAGTATACAACATTTTGAGGAAAATTGCAAACAAAAAATTTGTTTGATTTCCAAAATAATTGTTGACATCGCTGTCGAGCCGTGGTATAATATGTTCGTAAGGTAAACCGATGCACAACCAACGAGACATCGACGAGCAAAAAAGGAGCGTCAGTCAATGGAAGCGATCAAATGGGTAGCCAACCGTATGCCCGCGAGCGAAGACAGTCAGCTTTCTATAATGGGTCTTGAGAATGTGGAAAAGGCCGAGCGGTTCCACAGGAGTTTCCCGCAATACTCGGTTACTCCGCTCGCGCGATTGAGCATGATGGCTAAGGAGCTTGGCGTAAGCGAGATTTTTGTAAAGGACGAGAGCTACCGCTTCGGCCTCAACGCCTTTAAGGTGCTTGGCGGCAGTTTCGCGATGGCCAAGTACATCGCCAGTCGAACGAACAGCGACATAAGCATGATGACCTACGACTACCTTACGAGCGAAAAGCTCAAGGAGGACTTTGGTCAGGCCACTTTCTTCACCGCCACCGACGGCAACCATGGGCGCGGCGTGGCGTGGGCGGCCAATAAGCTCGGGCAGAAGGCCGTTGTTCACATGCCCAAGGGCAGCGCCCAGACGCGTTTTTTTAACATTCAAAAAGAGGGCGCTCAAGTCACAATAGAGGATATGAACTACGACGACTGCGTTCGCCTCGCCGCCAAAGAAGCGGGCGAGACCCAAAATGGCGTAATAGTTCAGGATACCGCATGGGACGGCTACGAGGATATACCCAGCTGGATAATGCAGGGCTACGGAACCATGGCTCGCGAAGCCGCGAATCAGTTGAGTGAAATGAACGTCCAGAGGCCCACGCACATATTCGTTCAGGCGGGTGTAGGTTCCCTCGCGGGGGCGGTCGTGGGATATTTCACCAATCTGTACCGCGACAATCCCCCGAAGATGGTGATAATAGAGGCCAGCGCCGCCGATTGTCTCTATAAAGGCGCTTTGGCGGGTGACGGCAAGCCCCGCATAGTGGAAGGCGACCTTCAGACAATAATGGCCGGGCTTGCCTGCGGGGAACCCAATACCCTTTCGTGGGACATTCTTAGAAACCACGCTTCGGCGTTCATAAGCTGCCCCGACTGGGTTTCGGCGCTCGGAATGAGGATGCTGTCATCTCCCCTCAAGGGCGACCAGAGGGTCATATCGGGCGAAAGCGGCGCGGTCGGCATGGGCGTCCTCGCGGCGATAACCGGGGGCGACACATATAAAGAACTGCGCGACTTAATAGGACTTGATTCCAATAGCCGGGTGCTCATGTTCTCCACAGAGGGAGACACCGACCCGGAGCAATATAAAAATGTGGTATGGGGCGGAAAATACCCCACGGACAAGTGAAAGGAGCGACACTAAATGGATTTCAACGCTATTAAGGCAGCTTCCGAGGGCTACAAAGCCGCAATGACCAGGTTCTTGAGGGAGCTTGTCGCCATCCCCGGCGAAAGCGCCGGCGAGGAAGGCCACGTCCGCCGCATAAAGGCCGAGATGGAAGCCGTCGGTTTCGACAAGGCGGAAATAGACGGCCAGGGAAATATCATCGGCTGGATGGGAAGCGGAAAGACGCTCATAGGCTTCGATGCGCACATCGACACCGTGGGCATCGGCAACCGCGACAACTGGAATTTCGACCCCTATCAGGGCTATGAGACCGATACCGAAATAGGCGGGCGCGGCGTAAGCGACCAGCTCGGCGGCATAGTTTCAGCGGTATACGGCGCCAGGATAATGAAGGATCTGGGGCTTTTGAACGACAAGTATCAGGTCGTTGTCGTAGGCTCCGTTCAGGAGGAGGACTGCGACGGACTTTGCTGGCAGTACATAATCAACGAGGATAAGATACGCCCGGAATTCGTCGTCTCCACGGAGCCGACCGACGGAGGCATCTACAGGGGACAGCGCGGACGCATGGAAATCCGCATAGACGTCAAGGGCGTGAGCTGCCACGGTTCCGCCCCCGAAAGAGGCGACAACGCCATATACAAAATGGCCGACATACTTCAGGACGTCCGCTCCCTCAACGAGAATGGCGACGAAGCTGAAATAAAAGGCCTCGTCAAAATGCTTAACGAGAAGTACAACGAGCAGTGGAAGGAAGCGCGATTCTTAGGGCGCGGCACCGTCACCGTGAGCGAGATATTCTTCACCAGCCCCTCACGCTGCGCCGTCGCGGACTCGTGCGCCGTCAGCCTCGACAGGAGGATGACCGCCGGCGAGACGTGGCAAAGCTGCCTCGAGGAAATCCGCGATCTTCCCGCAGTCAAGAAATACGCAAACGACGTAACCGTAAGCATGTATCAGTACGACCGCCCCTCGTGGACGGGCTTGGTATACCCCATAGAGTGCTACTTCCCGACCTGGGTCATTCCCGAGGATCACCCCGTGACAAAGGCCCTCGAAGAAGCTTACAACAACCTTTATGGCGCCGCGCGCACAGGCGATTCCACAACCATTGAAATGCGCAAAGCCCGCCCGCTTACCGACAAGTGGACGTTCTCCACCAACGGCGTAAGCATTATGGGGCGCAACGGCATACCCTGCATAGGCTTCGGCCCCGGCGCGGAAGCTCAGGCTCACGCCCCGAACGAGAAGACGTGGAAGCAGGATCTCATAACCTGCGCGGCGGTCTACGCGGCAATTCCCGGCTGCTATTGCAAATAAATATAAATATAATATATAGAAGGAGAACGCAATCATGGACGCTACGCTTCAGAAATATATCGACAAGCTCAACAGCCTCAACTTCAAGGATATGTACGAAGGCGACTTCTTTCTGACCTGGGAAAAGACCGACGACGAGATCGAGGCGGTGTTCACCGTAGCCGACGCGCTTCGCTATATGCGCGAAAACAACATAAGCACCAAGATATTCGAATCGGGTCTTGGAATAAGCCTGTTCCGCGACAATTCGACCCGCACACGCTTCTCCTTCGCCTCCGCCTGCAATCTGCTGGGACTCGAGGTGCAGGATCTCGACGAGGGCAAGAGCCAGATAGCCCACGGCGAGACCGTTCGCGAAACCGCCAATATGATCTCCTTCATGGCCGACGTCATAGGCATTCGCGACGACATGTACATCGGCAAGGGCAACAAGTACATGCACGACGTCGTTGACGCGGTGGCTCAGGGACACGAAGACGGCGTCCTCGAACAAAAGCCCACGCTCGTCAACCTGCAATGCGACATCGACCACCCGACGCAGTGCATGGCGGATATGCTGCACATCATACACGAGTTCGGCGGGGTCGAAAACCTCAAGGGAAAGAAAATCGCAATGAGCTGGGCCTACAGTCCCTCCTACGGAAAGCCGCTGTCTGTGCCCCAGGGAGTTATTGGCCTCATGACGCGCTTTGGCATGGAGGTCGTTCTCGCGCATCCCGAAGGGTATGAGGTCATGCCCGAGGTGGAGAAGGTCGCCTTTGAAAACGCCAAAAAGACCGGCGGAAGCTTCAAAAAGACGAACGACATGTCCGAGGCTTTCAAGGACGCGGACATAGTCTATCCCAAGAGCTGGGCGCCCTTCGCCGCGATGGAGAAGCGCACCGACCTGTACGCCGCGGGAGACAGCGACGGCATAAAGGCCCTTGAAAAGGAACTGCTCGCCCAAAACGCGCAGCACAAGGATTGGGCCTGCACAGAGGATCTGATGAAGACCACTAAGGACGGCAAGGCGCTTTATCTGCACTGCCTGCCCGCCGATATAACCGGCGTAAGCTGCAAAGAGGGCGAGGTAGACGCGAGCGTTTTCGACCGCTACCGCACTCCCCTCTACAAAGAGGCTAGCTTCAAGCCCTATATAATCGCGGCCATGATATTCCTGGCCAAGGTAAAGGATCCCGCGGCGACGCTCGCGCAATTGAAGGAAAAGGCCGTCAAGAGGGAATTCGCGAAGTAGGATATTGGGAATACTCCCATTATCAATAATGGAGGTCAATATGGGAAAGCGCATCGTTATAGCCCTCGGAGGGAACGCCCTCGGAAAGAATCTGCCGGAGCAGATGATCGCCGTTAAGGAAACGGCCAGAGCCATAGCCGATCTCATTGAGGGCGGCCACGAGGTCATACTCTCGCACGGCAACGGCCCGCAGGTCGGCATGATACAGTCGGCAATGACGCTTCTCACGAGAAGCGACCCCGAGAAGTATATACCCTGTCCCCTGTCCGTATGCGTGGCGATGAGCCAGGGCTATATAGGATACGACCTTCAAAACGCCCTGCGCGAAGAACTTCTCGACAGGGGCATAGAAAAGGGCGTCGCTACAGTACTTACACAAGTCGAGGTCGATCCGGACGATCCGGCGTTTAAAAACCCCACTAAGCCCATAGGCGCGTTTATGACCCAGGAAGAAGCCCGGCGCATGGTAAGGGAACGCGACTACGACGTAATGGAAGACGCGGGAAGGGGTTGGCGGCGCGTCGTCGCCTCCCCAAGGCCACAGTCCATCGTCGAGATATCGACAATCCACAATCTCGTCGACGCCGGTCACGTCGTCATAGCCTGCGGAGGGGGCGGGATTCCCGTGTTCAAAACCGACCGGCATCACTTAAAAGGCGCGGCGGCCGTCATCGATAAGGATTTCGCCGCCTGTCTCCTCGCGCGCCAGGTCGAGGCGGATTATCTGATAATTCTCACCGCCGTTGAAAAGGTCGCCGTCGACTTCGGCAAGCCCACCCAGAAATGGCTCGACCATATGACGCTCGAAGAAGCCCGCAAGTATATCGACGAAGGACAGTTCGCCCCCGGATCCATGCTTCCCAAGGTCGAAGCCGCCATGGAATTCGCGCAAAGCGCACCGGGCCGCACTTCCCTTATAACGCTTCTTCATAAGGCCAAGGACGGCATAGACGGAAAGACCGGAACGGTCATATCGCAATAAATGTTGAGGGTGACAAAGGCTCATTTCCTCTGCGCTACGACAACTCAAAGAAATGGGCTTTTGGCATCCGAATCAATAAATAAGATGTTATACGTTTGCGACGCGTTCTCGCGTCTGAAATACAGTCATTTTACGAGGAGGTAAAGACATGCTACTGATAGGAAATGGCAAACTGGTCACGAGGGACGAAAGCGCACCCTTCCTGAAAAATGGCTGCGTGGCCATTGACGGGGGAGTGATCGTAGACGTCGGAGATACGGCACGATTGAAACAGGATTATCCTGCGGCGGAGTGGCTCGACGCCGACGGCGGCGTTATAATGCCCGGCATGATAAACGCCCACAACCACATCTATTCCGCTTTTGCAAGGGGAATAGCCATTAAAGGCTATAGCCCCAAGGGGTTTTTGGACGTTTTGGACGGCATGTGGTGGACGCTCGACAGGCATCTGCTGCTCGACGACACCGAGGCCAGCGCGGACGCGACGTTTATCGACTGCATCGAAAACGGCGTTACTACCATAATCGACCACCACGCAAGTTACGGCGAAATCGGCGAAAGCCTTTTCCGCATCGCCAAAAGCGCCCTCAAGCACGGCGTTCGCGCCAATCTGTGCTATGAGATAAGCGACCGCGACGGCGAGGACAAGATGAAAAAAGCCGTTAAGGAGAACGTCGATTTCATCAACTGGTGCAAAACCCAAAATAGCGACAGCATATCCGGCATGATGGGTATGCACGCGCAATTCACTTTAAGCGACAGTACCCTTGACTACTGCATGCGGCAAAAGCCCGACGGCGTCGGTTGCCATATACACGTAGCCGAGGGTATTTATGACGTTACGCAGTGCCTCAAGCAGCACGGCAAGCGCCCGGTTTTCAGGCTTCAGGACTTTGGCATAATCGGAAAGGATACCATGTACGGCCACTGCACTCACGTAAGCGAGGCCGAGATGGAGCTTATAAGGGAAACCGGAACCATGGTCTGTCACAATCCCGAAAGCAATATGGGCAACGCCATAGGCTGTCCCCCGGTTTTGCGGATGTTCTCCAAGGGCATACTCATCGGCCTTGGAACCGACGGCTATACCAACGACATGCTTGAAAGCTACAAGGTCGCGAACATACTTCACAAGCACGAAAACTGCGACCCGGCGGTCGCGTGGGGCGAGATACCCGCGATGCTGTTTAACAACAACGCCGAGATATGTTCGCGGCTCATGTCCCACCGCATAGGCGTCTTAAAGCCCGGCGCTCTGGGAGACGTTATCGTGGCGGACTACGACCCTCTTACCCCCATGACAAAGGACAATATAAACGGACATGTGATGTTCGGAATGAACGGGCACAACGTAAAGCACACGGTTATAGGCGGAAAGATAAAGATGAAAAACCGCGAGCTTCAGGGCATCGACAAAGCGCGGACAATGGCCCATTGCCGCGAGCGCGCCGAAGCTTTGTGGTCGAGAATCAACGGATAAGGAGAATATACTATGTCTGAAATCATGCGGCCACTGTCATTCGCGCAGCTTATGAATACGGCGCTTGCGGGGTATTCGCGCGACAAGACGATATTTGGAGTACACGAAATCTATCACCACGAGTCGGGAAAGACGCTTCCCATATTCCACGAAACGCTGGAAACGCCCTTTGGCCCGGCGGCCGGCCCTCACACGCAGATGGCGCAGAACATATTGGCGGCCTACGCGGGCGGCAGCCGCTTTTTCGAGGTGAAGACCGTTCAGAAGATGGACGGCGCGGATCTCGCCAAGTGCATATCCCGCCCCTGCATACTTGCCGACGACGAGGGGTATAACGTCGAGTGGTCAACCGAGCTTACCGTCCCTCAGGCCTACGCCGAATACGTAAAAGCCTATTTCGCGATAAAGCTGTTATCGGTCGAATTGGGACTTGGAAGCCCCGACGGATTCGTCATAAACATGAGCGTGGGCTACGACCTCGAAGGCATAAAGTCCGAAAAGATCGACCGCTATATCAACGAGATGCGCGACGCCAGGGACACCGAAGTCTGGCGCGAGTGCCAAAGCTGGGCTATCGAGAATATATTCCGTTTCTCGAACGTCACCGTCGATTACGTAAACGCCATAAGCCCGAAAGTGTGCGACAGCATAACGCTTTCGACGCTTCACGGCTGTCCTCCCGACGAGATAGAGCGCATAGCCTCCTATCTCATAGGCGTAAAGGGACTCAACACCTATATAAAGTGCAATCCCACGCTTCTTGGATATGAGTTCGCCCGCAAAACCATGGACGATATGGGCTACGACTATCTGGTTTTCGACGACCACCATTTCCGCGACGACCTTCAGTATTCCGACGCCGTTCCCATGTTCAGGCGCCTTATAGCTTTAGCCACCGAAAAGAACGTCGAGTTCGGCCTCAAGCTCACGAACACCTTCCCCGTAACCATCGCCAATAACGAACTCCCGGGCGAGGAAATGTACATGAGCGGCAAGAGCCTGTATCCGCTGTCGATATCGCTCGCCGCGAAGCTCGAGCGCGAGTTCGCCGGAGCCATACGCGTAAGCTATTCAGGCGGCGCGGATTATTTCAATATCGCCGATATCTACGATTGCGGCGTATGGCCCATCACCATGGCAACGACGATACTCAAGACCGGCGGCTACAACAGGCTTAAGCAGATAGCGGAAGTCTTCAAAGACAAGCCCTACGCGCCCTTCACGGGAGTAGACGTGGAGAAGCTTGAAAAGCTCGCTGACGCCTCCCGTCGGGACAGGCATCACGTAAAGCCGCTCAAGGCCGTATCGCGCCCGAGGATAGACGGTCGCGCCCCCATATCCGACTGCTTCGCCGCCGGTTGTCAGAACACCTGTCCCATACATCAGGACATACCCGCCTATTTGCAGTTCGTGTCCGAGGGCAAATACGATGAGGCCATGCGGGTCATTTGCGAGAAGAATCCCCTGCCCTTTATCACCGGAACCATTTGCAGCCACCGCTGTCAAACCGCCTGCGCGCGAAATTTCTACGAGGAACCCGTGCACATCCGCGACATGAAGCTCAAAGCCGCGGAAAACGGATTCGAGGATTACATCAAGACCGTATCGCCTAAAAAAGGCGCGGGCGTTTCAGTCGCGGTAGTCGGCGGCGGTCCCGGCGGAATGGCGGCGGCGTTTTTCGCGGCCCGCGAAGGAGCGAAGGTCACGCTGTTTGAAAAGCGCGAAAGTCTGGGCGGCGTCGTAAGGCACATTATTCCCGCGTTCAGGATATCCGACGAGGCCATCGAGAACGACGCGCGGCTTCTGAAAGCCGCGGGCGTGAACGTGAAGTTGAATACGGAAGCCACCGTTAAGATGCTTTCCGGTTACGACCATGTCATAGTCGCCGTCGGAGCGTGGAAGCACTCGCCGCTCAGGCTCGAAGCCGGGCAGAGCGTGAACGTCATGGATTTCCTCGAAAAAGCAAAGAAATCTCCCGATTCCCTGGGCATTAAGGGAAACGTCGCCGTTGTAGGCGGCGGAAATACCGCCATGGACGCGGCGAGAGCCGCGGTCAGACTTCCGGGCGTCGATCACGTCACGATCGTCTACCGCCGTAAAGTCCGCCAGATGCCCGCCGATCTCGAAGAACTGGAGCTTGCGATAAAGGACGGCGTCGAGTTCCGCGAGCTTCTCGCTCCCAAATCTCTCGGCGGCGGAAAACTCGTCTGCGAAGTCATGAAGCTCGGCGAACCCGATTCCGACGGCCGCCGCCGCCCTGAACCCACAGGCGAAACAATAGAACTGCCCGTCGATTACGTCATTGCGGCCATAGGCGAAAAGCCCGACGAGGACGCCATACGCGCCTTTGGCGGCGACGCCCAAATCATAGGCGACGCAAAACGCGGCCCCGCGACGGTCGTCGAAGCCATAGCCGACGCCGCGAAGGCAGTAGAGGACATACTCGGCGCTAAGCCCAACGACGCCTCTATGACCACGCCCATATCTCAGCTCAAACAGCGTCGGGGAATACTCGGTCACTGCGAGGACTGCGACGGCGAGAGGTGCCTTGGCTGCGGCTTAGTCTGCGAAAGCTGCGTGGACGTATGCCCCAACCGCGCTAATGTAGTCGTGGTCGCAGGCGGCAAAGAGCAGGTGCTGCACATAGACAGGCTTTGCAACGAATGCGGCAACTGCGCGGCTTTCTGTCCCTATGACGGCAAGCCTTACCACGACAAACTGACCTTGTTCTCAACCCTCGAGGACTTTGAGCAAAGCCCCCACAATCAGGGTTTCCTGCCCCTCGCGAACGGCAAATACCGCGTGCGCTCGGCCGACAGGGTATTTGAGGCCAATATAGGCGACGCGGACATGGACGAAGTAATCGCGGGCTTTATTAAAGCCGCCATACAAAACGAACTCATACTATAACTCTCGGAAGGAGGGCAAACCATGATTACCCTGCGCGTAAACGGCGTTGAATACACGTCCCAGAGGGATATGCCGCTCATCGATTTTCTGCGCGAGGAATTAAGGCTCACGTCGGTCAAAAACGGCTGCGGCGAAGGGGCTTGCGGAACCTGTACCGTGCTTGTTGACGGCAAAAAGGTCAAAGCCTGTATTTCGCGCCTGTCAAAATTTGACGGCAAGTCAATTACGACCGTAGAAGGGCTTACCAAGCGCGAGCGCGACGTATACGTATACTGCTTTGGACAGACGGGAGCGGTTCAGTGCGGATTCTGCATACCCGGCATGGTCATCTGCGCAAAGGCGCTTTTGGACGAGAACCTCTCCCCTGCCCGCCAGGACGTGAAAAAGGCCATAAGAGGCAATATCTGCCGCTGCACGGGCTATCAGAAGATCGAGGACGCCATACTGCTGGCGGCGGAGTTTTTCCGCGATAACAGGCCCATACCCGCCGAAACCTACGAAGGGCGCGTGGGTATGCATATACCGCGAATCGACGTCGAGGAAAAGGTCCTTGGAACAGGCCTGTTTGTAGACGATATAAAGCTGCCCGGCATGATATACGCCAAGGCCCTTCGAAGCGCCTATCCCCGGGCGATAGTAAAGAAGATCGACATCTCCCGCGCGCTCGAACACCCCGACGCGGTAAAGATACTGACCGCAAAGGACGTGCCTTTTAACAAGACCGGGCACCTCGTTCCCGACTGGGACGTCATGATCGCCGAGGGAGATACAACCCGCACAATAGGCGACGCGATAGTCCTCGCATCGTCAAAAAAGCGCGAGACGCTCGACGAGATACTGTCACTGGTCGAAGTGGAATATGAACCGCTAAAGCCTTTGACCGATCCCGTCGAAGCCATGCGCGAAGACGCGCCAAAGCTTCACGAGAAAGGCAATATACTGTCCAAACAGCACTTGCGGCGCGGGGACGCCGACAAGGCCATAGCGAACGCCAAATACGTCGTCACAAAGCACTATTCTACGCCCATGACCGACCACGCCTTCATGGAGCCGGAGTGCGCCATCGCCATACCCGAGCCTGACGGAGGGCTACTTCTCTACACCGCGTCTCAATCCGTTTACGACGAGCAGCGCGAAATCGCCCGAATGCTCAAGATGCCGCCCGAGAAGGTGAGATGTCAGACGAAACTCGTCGGCGGCGGCTTCGGCGGCAAGGAGGACATGAGCGTTCAGCATCACGCCGCGCTCATGGCGTGGGCTACGCAGCGCCCCGTAAAGGTCAGATTCTCGCGGCAGGAGAGCATCAACATACACACCAAGCGCCACGCCATGGAGATGGACGTGACCACGGCCTGCGATGAAAACGGCAGGCTTCTGGGCATGAAGGCGGTTCTGATATCCGACTGCGGAGCTTACGCCTCTCTTGGAGGCCCCGTATTGCAGCGGGCGTGCACTCACGCGGCAGGGCCGTACAATTTCCAGAACGTGGACATAACCGGCATCTGCGTATACACCAACAACCCGCCGGGCGGGGCGTTTCGCGGCTTCGGCGTCACGCAAAGCTGCTTTGCCGCCGAGATGAATTTAAACGCCTTAGCCGAACTCGTCGGCATATCGCCCTGGGAAATACGATATCTCAACGCCGTCGTTCCCGGAGACGAGCTTCCCAACGGGCAAATCGTCACGGAAGACTGCGCCTATCGCGAGTGCCTTATGGCGGTCAAGCCGGCGTATATGTCAAGCCCCTACGCGGGCATCGCGGGCGCCATGAAAAACAGCGGCCTTGGCGTGGGCGTACCGGATACGGGGCGCTGCAAGCTAGCCGTAAAGGACGGCAAGGTGCATATACTGACCTCCGCCGCCTGCATGGGGCAGGGCATTGCCACCGTCGCCACGGAGATAGTCTGCACTGTGACCGGGCTTTCACCTGATAATGTCATTCACGAGCGCGCGGATACGGCTGTCACGCCCAACAGCGGCACCTCTACCGCGAGCCGCCAGACCCTGTTCATGGGAGAAGCGACGCGCCGCGCCGCGAGCGATCTTTCAGCCGCGATTCAATCGGCGGGAAGCCTGTCGGAACTGGAAGGAAAGACATTCTACGGAGAATATACCGGAGTAACCGACCCCATGGGCAGCGACAAGCCCAACCCCATCAGCCACATAGCCTACGGCTACGCCGCGCAGGTCGTCGTCATGGACGAGAACAAGCGCGTCACAAAGGTCGTCGCCGCGCACGACGTGGGGCAGGTCATCAACCCCTTGAGCTGCGAAGGACAGGTTGAAGGCGGCGTACTTATGGGTCTTGGCTTCGCGCTCACCGAAAACTTCATCGTCGAAGACGGCTATGTGAAGTCCAAGTACGGAACGCTTGGCCTCATACGCGCGACCGACGCGCCGCCCATCGAGACGATACTGATAGGCAAGCCCCAGCCCGACGCCCTGGCCTGCGGAGCGAAGGGCGTGGGAGAAATCTCAGCCATACCCACCGCCCCCGCCGCGGCTCACGCCGCAATGCGCGTAGACGGAGTCTTCAGGACGAGTCTGCCGCTTACTGGCACCGCCTACAGGAAGTAGAACAAGTCCGCGCGCATTTACTCGCGCGGATCTTACCGGATGACGCCATACCCCCTGATACAATATTTAGGAGTGGAAGACCAATGCAAAAATCAGAGAAAAACAGGGATTTACTCTTTCAGCTGAACGGCATGCCGCCATTTGGACCCGCTATGTCCCTGGCCCTTCAGCATGTCGTAGCGATGATCGTCGGATGCGTCACCCCCGCCATCATCGTAGCCAATACAGCGGGACTCGCTCAGGATCAGCGCGTGCTGCTCATACAGACCTCCCTTGTCGTAGCGGCCATTTCGACACTGTTGCAGTTGTTTCCCATCAAAATAGGCGGCAAGCGCTTTCGGTTCGGCTCGGGCCTTCCCGTCATAATCGGCATTAGCTTCGCCTATGTGCC